>NZ_JAUBUE010000005.1:0-237840 GCF_036705305.1 Microcoleus sp. B3-D7
GCTTTTAGCTGCTGTTTATCTTCGGGTGTCATTTTCGCCTCATCGTTTTTTTTACGGTTTTACTAGCTTTTTCATTTTAGCTATTTTTTCAGGGATTTGCAAAACTGAGATGCACCCTACTGGAGAATATTAAAACTTATCTTGACAATCAAGAGTATTTGGACGTAACTACAGGTAATCCTTAATTTTAGGCTAAGAAACCGGGTTTCTCGGATGATTTAGGTTGGGTGGCGAGATATCTCGGAAGAAACCCGGTTTCTGGGAATTATCTGAAGGCTACTTTCGCACCATCACAGAGCGAATCACAGCATTCGGCTGATACTTATTAGTCTGATAAAATCCCCCTTGACCAGCGCCATAAACTCCCGCAAATTGTTTCCCTTCAGCCTTGGGAACAAACATAATGTTTCTAGTTGGTTGCTTGGCAAATACAACCCCTTCTCTCATTTCATTATCTACGTTATAAGATAAAGTAGCCTTACCGTAAATTGCCTCTGCTTGTTTCAAAGTCATTCCCGGCCCGACGCCCTGAACTGTTTTATAATTAGCATTTTCAGTCATCAAAAGTTCAATGACATCGGTATCTTTTAGCTTTGTACCAGCAGCGTAGATAATCCGATATTGCACTTTTCCCGACTGGCTGACAGCCACAGCATCAAAGTCTACCATAAAAGGAGACTGAACTTTAAACTGCGCTGTGGAACCCAGAGCCTTTTTCAATCCTCCGAAAGTCATCCCCACCTTCGCCGCTCCAATTGTGCGATCGGAAATTGTTAAACTGGCAGAAGGTGTTTTTTGAGCAGCATTTGCCGCTCCTCCCAGCACATTTGTAGCCCTCAGCGCAACAGTGGAACCGGGAGTGGAAATTAAGGTGAGGTAACTGCCGATCGCCAGCAAAGCAGCTATCATTGATCCAGACAAAACTTTAACATTCAACATGACTAATTCTCCTAGATTTCAAATGCGACTATCTACCCGCATCTTTTTGACCATCCTGGGCCTCACCCTCCTAGTTTGGATTCTCAGAGGTGTTGGCCTCTTGACATTCATTCCCGGTGGTGTCATTTGGATACTGATTTTTCTGTCTTTTGTTGCGGGCATCCTCAGCACTGTACTCCGTAGGTAAGACAGCATCCGGCAAATAACAATTAACAATTCAAAATTAACAAATTATTTTAATTTTGATTGTTTTATAGCCTTTCCCACCGTCACATTCAACTGAGCGCCTATCAGCATTACCAAAGAAGAAATATCCAGCCACAGCAGCAGCACAATAAAACTTCCGATTGTGCCGTAAGTCCAAGTGTAATTGCCCAAATGCAAAACATAAAACCGAAATAAAGCTGAAAATAGCGCCCACAAAATAGCAGCAAAAACAGCTCCTGATACAATAGGAATATCTGGTTGACGGCGACTAGGCCCGTAGCGGTAAATAAATGCAAAAGCCAGTGATACAATTCCCAAAGAAATCGGCCACCTCCACAGCCGCCAAGCACCTAACAGTTGCGACTCTAAAGGGCAATTGCCGGCGAGGAGCAAGCAATTTTGGACATCTTTTAAATCGCAATTGGCGACGGACTCCAGCAGGCAACTCTGGCGGGCAATAGCTTGTACAATTAAGTCGCTGACAAATACTACTCCCGATGCCAGAATCAATAGTATAATTGTGCCGACACTCAGCGCCAGAGAAATAAGTTTTGCTTTCCAAAATGGTCGAGTTCGAGCGATCGGGGTTTCATGGATGCGATCGAGTGCAGCCATCGCCGCGCTCATTACTCCAGAAAATGCCCAAATCGCCCCAAGAAAGCTCACCGAAAACAGCCCTTTACTGCGAGTTAACAGAATTTCTTTGATTAAGCCACCAATCAACTTCCGCACGTCATCGGGTATAATTTCGCCCAAAAGACGGGCGATTTGATAAAGTGTTGACTGCAAAGGTTCAAAGAGGGCGATCGCAGATAAAATAGCCAACAGCCCCGGAAACAGCGCCAGCATAGAATTGTAGGCCATTTCCGCAGATAGCCCCGGCAAGCGCTGTTCTCCTGCCTTCGCGCCGACTTCCTTGAGCGTGCCCCAAGTCAAACACCGACAAAACAGCCAAAAACCCCAAAATTTCCGTTTGAGAGCTCGAAGCAAGCTTAAAAGCGCCTTAAACAAAGCTAAAATCAGGTACCGCAACCAGTAAAAAATGTTCATAGCGCACAGGAGAGGGGAAACTAGAAAAGGGAAAATGGATGCAGGACGATCGCGCAACTGTAAATAAGGAGCGTTACTTAATTAAGCCATTGCTAATTTAAAATCTAAAATCTAAAATCTAAAATCTAAAATCAATATGGCTCAAGATGTCAGACAGTGGTTAGATGAAATCAAGCGGCTGCAACAGCAGTTAACAGAAGTTTCGCGCGATCGAGATGAGGCCGGTGAAAGTGCGGCTCAGTGGCGCCAACTCTACAATACCGAAGCCGAGCAGCGGCGGAATGATGCTAAATTAACTCAACAAATCATCGCTTCTCTGGAAGCACAAATAGAGCAGTTACAAAATTTTTCCCCCATTGTGCCCGAAGGCGATGATGCTGGGGTTGCTCGCCAGCAGGAAATCGCACAACTGCAAACAGTAGGCGAACTTAAAGCTAAGTTAGCAGAAGTTCTCGAAGAGCGCGATCGGGCGATCGAACAAGTTAAACAACTCACTCAAGCCCTCAAACAAGAAGAAGCCCGTCACGCCGAAACTAGCAAAAATTTAACTAGCGCCCTCGGAGATGCTGTTGACTTGCTCACGAAAGCCCAAAATCCCGCTCCTGCAAAAACCGAGACAGTATATTCTTTGGAGATAGTACCTACTCGCACTGCAAATCCTGGCGAAACTGCTCTGGAAATCCGCCAAACTTCCGCCCCAAGCAAAAATCCCGCCCAGCTTCCACCTTCTAAAAATCAGTTACTCGATTTACCGCCCTTTGGGAATTAAAAGTTAAAAATTCAGGAAGTGTCGGCATGGCGATTACCATCGGCAGGTGGGATTTAGTCAGCGATTCCTTGTTTTTGTTTTTCCTGAAATTAAGCGGCATTAATTCATCGGCTTCTGGATTATTCCGCACCTACAGAGGGTTTACTAATCGATGTAACTGTACTAGAACCCAACAGATAATCTGCATTCAAAATTTTGAAAACTGCCAAAACATTGGCCTCGCGTCGTACCCATCTACAGTCTTTAGATAGAACTTAATTGAGCTAAATTTTACTACTATCGACAACGACTGATCCGCGAGGAAACTTCATGAAGGCAGAGATATCCATAGTCTGGAAAAAGATTCAGAGCATGATCGACAGCTTTATGATCATGCTGCCTAATATTGTGCTGGCGTTAATTGTCTTTGCAATTTTTTACTTTGTGGGTAGACAAATTAAGAGAGTGGTCAGGCGAGTTACCCGCCACCACCACCAAGCTCGAAATTTGGGGCTGGTGTTAGGACGGTTAGCCCAGAGTGCGATCGTTCTAGTTGGTCTATTTATTTCTCTTTCGATTGTAATTCCCACATTAAAAGCTGGCGATTTGGTGCAACTGCTGGGAATTAGCGGGGTGGCGATTGGTTTTGCCTTTCGCGATATCTTGCAAAACTTCTTAGCCGGTATCCTAATTCTGTTGACGGAACCGTTCCGAATCGATGACCAGATTGTGTTTAAAAACTTTGAGGGAACGGTAGAAAATATTGAGACCCGCGCTACAACAATCCTAACCTATGATGGTCGCCGGATTGTCATTCCAAATGCCGAATTGTTTACGAATTCGGTGACAGTGAATACCGCTTTCGATAAACGCCGCACGGAATACGATTTTAGTATTGGTTACGGCGACGATATTGATTGCGCCAAGCAGTTAATGCTGGAAGCATTGTACAGCGTAAAGGAGGTGTTGAAAGATCCTGCACCCGATGTGCTGGTGCTTGAGCTAGCAGAAAGTACCGTCAAGATCCGTGTTCGGTGGTGGATTGCTCCGCCGCGCCGAATTGACGATATGCGATCGCGCGACAAGGTAATTTGTGCTGTTAAAAAAAAGCTTGTGGAAAACGGCATCGATTTGCCTTATCCCACGCGACAAATTTTGTTTCACGACCAAACCGAAGAAACCGATGGCGATCGCTCCCAGCAGCGCGAAGGATGGCCCGCTGGTAAAAGTAAAGTTCCGAAACCTCGCCGTATTGGCGACTCTTTCGGAAAACAGGCCCTTGGGCGATCGCAACAAGACGGCAATGGACAATCTTAACCGCATCCCAAGTCATGAAAAATGTCAAGTTGAGCAAACTTTGGGATTCGCTGCACTTGGCTCGTGCAACCGGAATTGATATCACTTGCCGAGCGATTAAAGGAGTAACAAACCCGATGGATATCATGCCTAATTTTCAAGCAAAAACCACAGTCCGATTGCCGTAAACTAAAACACGATTTTGTAAATGATATCGCACCGCCCTTGCTAAAACAACCCTTTCTAAATCTTTACCTTTGCGAACCAAATCCGACACTTCATCGCGGTGACTGACGCGCACAACATCTTGTTCGATAATCGGACCCGCATCTAAATCGGGTGTAACATAGTGGGCTGTTGCACCGATAATTTTTACACCTCTTTCATAAGCCCTTTCGTAGGGATTTGCACCCACAAACGCGGGTAAAAATGAATGGTGAATATTAATCACATTGGGAAATTTTCTGATAAAGTCTTGACTCAAAATTTGCATATATTTAGCCAAAACTACTAAATCAATTTTATATTTTTTAAGAAGTTCTAACTGTTGTGCTTCTTGAATAGCTTTATTGTCTTTAGTAATGGGAATATACTCAAAGTCGATACCGTATTGTGCGGCAATGGGTTTTAAATTTTCATGGTTGCTGATAATGAGGGGAATTTCACCTCTGATTTCTTGCGCTCGCTGTCGCCAAATCAAATCTAATAAACAGTGATCTTGACGGCTTACCCAGATTGCGATGCGTCGAATTTTTTGGGAGAAATGCAATTGCCAATTGGCTTCTAAGTCCTTGGCAATTTCACTAAAAGCAGGTGTTATTTGTTCGGGGCTTAAGTCAAAACCGTCTAATTGCCATTCTAGCCTGCTTAGAAATAATCCGGCGGTAAAATCTGTATGGTGATCCGCGTGAATGATATTGCCGTTGTGGGAGGCGATAAAATTGGCAAGTAAGGCTACGAGTCCTTTGCGATCGGGACAGGCAATTAAAAGGGTTGCAGTAGGCTTGGTCATTGTATAATCGCTAAAGTTTTATTGATGCTCCGCACCATATAAGCTCTTTGAAGTTATTCTGTAGGGTGTACACTACGCAGCTTACTGTTACTCGAACTACCGCCGTTTGGTAATCAGGAATTTAAAATACTGCTTGCTCCGAAGATTTGTTGTGCGGTTAACTGCAAGTCGGGGAAGAGTGAAGAAATCAGTCGATCGCTCTTTTGAAACAACTGTTTTTGATACTCATCTTCTCGCAGCATACAAATCGTAATTGTCGGCTGTTTGGGTTTGCCAATATATTCTCTGCCGCCAATGCCCAGATAATCCACAATCCAATACTCAGGCACTCCCAGCAGTGCGTAATCTTCAACTTTGCGCGCGTAGTCGTTCTGCCAATTGGTGCTGACGACTTCAGCGATTAGTTTAATTGAGTTTCCCGATGTAATTACAGGTTCTTGTTGCCACAAAGGTTCATTAATTAGTTGAGTTCGATCTACTACAAGTACGTCGGGGCGAAACGCTGTTGCTGTTCCTAATAGTTTGATGAGACAGCGAGGGGGAATAAAGTAGGGTAGATCCACACGATCGATTTCTACATTGAGTTTTCGCCCGAGGAAGGCGGATACTTGTTCGTGCGGCCCCGTTGGTTCCATCTCGGTTAATTCACCATCGATTAGTTCGTAACGCTCGCTGTCGCCCAAGTTGGCAATAAATTCATCAACACTTAGAAGTTTGGCAGGTGATTGAACCATTCTGTTTGCTCCTGGTGATGAATTAAGAATTTTTTTAACTAACCGCAGAGGACGCAGAGGAAGAGAAGAGAGAGAAGATGACAAAGAGTTTTCCTTCTTCCCTGTTCCCTCTTCCTTCTTTTAAAATCCCATCGCTCCAGCTACTGCATCCAAAGTCGGAGCAATGCCGCTTTTAAACAGATTGTTGCTGTGATTAATTGCCGTATCCGGGTCTTTCAAACCGTTACCAGTCAACACGCAAACTACCGTCGCCCCAGTCGGAACTTGGTCTTTCACCTTCAGCAAACCGGCCACAGAAGCTGCACTCGCCGGTTCGCAGAAAATCCCTTCCTGTGATGCTAACAAACGGTAAGCGTCGAGAATTTCGGCGTCGGTGACTGCGGCAAAACTGCCGCGGCTGGCTTCGGAAGCTGCGATCGCCTGTTTCCAGCTAGCCGGATTCCCAATCCGAATTGCCGTCGCCAGGGTGTCCGGGTGCGCCACGGGTTCTCCCGTCACCAACGGTGCAGCCCCGGCGGCTTGAAATCCCATCATCTGCGGCAGGCGCGAACATTTTTTGGCTTGATGGTATTGACAAAAACCCATCCAGTATGCTGTGATATTTCCCGCATTTCCCACGGGAATGCACAGCCAGTCGGGGGCGTCGCCTAAAGCGTCCACCACTTCAAAAGCTCCGGTTTTCTGACCTTCCAAGCGGTAAGGATTCACCGAATTTACCAAGGTCACGGGGTAGTTAACAGCCATTTCGCGGACAATTTCTAAGGCTCGATCGAAATTTCCGCCAATCGAAATGACTTCCGCACCGTAAAGCAAAGCTTGCGCCAGCTTGCCCAAAGCCACGTAACCCTCGGGAATCAACACGAAAGCTCGCATCCCCCCGCGTCGGGCGTAGGCGGCGGCGGCGGCCGAAGTATTACCGGTACTGGCGCAAATTACTGCTTTGGCACCAGCTTCCTTTGCCTTGGAAATCGCCATTGTCATCCCCCGGTCTTTGAAACTACCAGTGGGGTTGAGTCCGTCGTATTTCACCAGGACGCGCACGTCTCGACCAATGAGAGAGGCGATCGCAGGTGCTGGAATCAGGGGAGTATTGCCTTCTTGGAGGGTCACTACCGGCGTGGTTTCCGTCACCGGCAGGTAGGGGCGATAAGCTTCGATCAAGCCGGGCCAGCCGTAGCGTTTCGGCTCGGCGGCGCGGGCAGCAGAGTTAGCAGCAGAGTCAGTAGCAGGTAGAATCAGGGTCACGGTGTCAATGGTTTTAGGCAATGGCCGAAGAATTTACACTAATTTTAGCTCGATCGGTTAATTTGATGTTTAATACGATCGGTTCAGGTTAAAGTAACTTAATGGTGTGAATGTGTAGATATGTCTACCCAATTACTAATGTCAAATAATTCATCGACTCTTTCCCGGCCTCAAGTTACCGCGAGCAATCCCGAAATGGCTAGTTCTTCTACGCTATCGACCAGTTTTGCCCGCAAAGTAAATTCAGTGAAGTGCCCCTACCAAGCCGATCAGCAAGTTAAGTTCCTGCACTTGCAAGCGGAAATCGAATCCTTGCTGCTGGAAGTGCAAAGCCTCAAACAGCGCTCGATCGCTGGCTTGCGGGAGATCGACCCCATTTCTGGCAGGAACAGCAATTAGCTGACAACAGTCGCTAATGCTAATTGTCCTGGCCCTGTGTTATAAAAACGAATGTTTTGCTACCCGCAGTGTTTTTTGCCAAAAGTGCTAGAAATTCCTAACTGCGGATAGCGATCGCTAGCTTTTGCTAAAACGCGCTTGCCTACAGCTCAACTCGTCTGCTGCTTGCTGGCAACGAGCTGACATTTTACGGCGCTTTTTTATTGCGCTAATTTGTTAAGCCATCCTCATGGCATACGGAGAATCGAAATCAGTTTATGACAGCATCGATCGAAAAACCACTAAATTTGACATCCGCAAGTGACACTTCCAACCTGCGCCTGAAAGATATTCTCAAAACCCTGCCGCGGGAAGTATTCGCCAAAAACCCCCGCAAAGCTTGGACAAAAGTAATCGTCAACGTTCTTTTAGTTGCTGTCGGTTACTGGGGCATAGCAGTCTCTCCTTGGTTTCTACTACCCCTAATGTGGATTTTCACAGGAACCGGATTAACCGGTTTTTTTGTGATCGGTCACGACTGCGGTCATCGGTCATTTGCTAACCGCCGCTGGGTAAACGATTTAGTCGGACATATCGCATTTCTGCCGTTAATTTATCCGTTTCACGCATGGCGGCACGGACACAATTATCACCACAAGCACACCAATAAAATTGGCGAAGATAATGCTTGGCAACCGATGACAGCAGAAGACTACGCTGCTGCTCCCAAGGCTTTACAAATAGCTTATAGTTTAATTTTCGGTCGGATGTGGTGGATCGGCTCGATCGCCCACTGGGCAAAAGTGCACTTTATGTGGTGGCGGTTCAAAGGACAACAGAAACAAGAACAAGTGCGGTTTTCAGTTTTTGTAGTTTTAATCGGTGCTGCGATCGGATTCCCGATTTTAATTGCAACCACAGGCATTTGGGGATTTGTCAAATTTTGGTTGATGCCCTGGCTGGTTTACCATTTCTGGATGAGCACTTTTACGATCGTCCACCACACAGCACCAGACATTTCATTTAAAGAACCCGAAGAATGGAACGAAGCCCAAGCGCAACTATCGGGAACTGTTCACTGCGATTATCCCCGCTGGGTAGAGTTTCTGTGCCACGACATTAACGTGCACGTTCCCCACCACCTTTCAACTGCTATTCCCTGGTACAATTTGCGCCTCGCCCACAGCAGCTTAAAGGAAAATTGGCAAGATCATCTGTACGAAACAGAATTTTCTTGGTCTTTAATGAAGCGGATTGCCGACAACTGTCACCTATACGATCCGGCTGGCGGCTATCAGACATTGCAGGAATTTAACGCTCAAACAAAGTAGTTTTGAAGCGTGATTAATCCCCAAAAAACCCGGTTTGTCAAACACAACCGGGTTTTTCGATATTACAATCCATAGCCTTTGTAAGGGGCGGAATGCGAGCCCTACTGTCAATATCACAATCCGTACCATTATTAAATCAGTCATTCCCCATCTAAAATCTAAAATCTAAAATCGAATGACTTTCAATCCCAATAACTGCCGCAACGAAAGCGAAGTAGAAAGCAAACTCATTGTCAGCTATCTGCTACCAAAGTTAGGTTATACGCCCGACACTTGGCACCAAGAAATCGCATTTGGGAATATTCGTCTAGACTTCCTCTCATTTGCCACCCAAGTTATCCCCATAGTTGTCGATGCAGACTCGCCGATGAGTGTAGTTATGGAGGCTAAACATCCGAAAGAAAATTTAGACCGCCACCTGCGAAAACTCCATCGCTATTTAACAAGTTTGAGCATCCGCTACGGACTCATAACTAACGGTAAAGAAATTAGAATTTACCAAAGAGTCTCCGAGGATATTCAGCTAGTCTTTAAGTGTGCTGGAAAAGACATTGAAAATAGAATTGATGAAATTATCGCTTTAATTGGCAGAGATAGTTTAAATTTTATAAAAAACCCCGATAATCTCGAACTGGAAGATAGTAAAATTAATTTGGTTAGTCCTGAGTTAATTAGCGAAGTCCCAGTACAGCCCAAAAATCCCGCCACCGCAGAACCTGAGCCAAGTCAAATCTCAGAACCGGAACAAATACCTGAAAATTATTCAGTTAAGCCTAAAGTTAAATCCGATGTAACCGTTCCCCCAAAAATCCAAAATAGTATGAAAATTATTGCAGTTTACCACAATAAAGGCGGCGTTGGCAAAACTACAACAGTAGTCAATTTAGCTGCTGCGCTGAGCAAGAAAGGTAAGAGAGTCTTGGTAATCGACTTAGACAGTCAGGCTAATACAACCTTTGCGACGGGTTTAGTAAAATTTGAAGATGAAGAACAAGACGATTTGAAAGATAATAATATTCTTCAAGTTTTGCAATCAGAAGACTTTTTCTCGATTGCACAAGTAGCTCGCAAGTCTAATTTTTGCCATCCCGAAATAGATGTGATTCCTTCCCACATTGATTTAATGCAATATGAAACGGAACTCAATCAACTAGATTTCAGCCGAATGATTTTAATTAATAAACTAGAAGAAGTACAGGATAAATATGATATTGTACTGATCGATACGCCGCCATCTTTGAATTTTTATGCTAGAGTTGCCCTAATTGCGGCGGATTATTTAATTATTCCTTCTGACTTAAAACCTTTTGCCAATCAAGGACTGATTAATGTCAAGGATTTTATTAAAAAAGTCAACGTATTCAAAAAACAAATCCGCAAGAAACCTCTAGAAGTTTTAGGCGTACTCTCTTGCAAAATCTCAACAAATAGTAAATTTGTACAGTACAGTTTGCCCAAGCGGAGGGAGGCAATTCCCAAACGCTACGGCTTTGAAATCATGGACAGCGTAATTTACGAGAGAGACGATTTAGCAAAGTGTGCAGAACAATTTCAAATCGTGGGAAATATGGAAATCGCCGATCCGATTTCAGTGCTAGACTTTAAGCCTGATTCCATCGCCTCCCAAGAATTTGAAATGCTAGCAATAGAAGTTTTGGAAAAAATAGGTAAAAACTAATGAAAAAATTATCTCCGTCACTGGTTGCAGTTAAAAAAATTACATCCGCAGTACCCCGTTCAAATTTTGCCGAGGCTGATTTGGAGAAATTAGCGAGATTGATTTTAGAGTCAGGAGGATTGATTAACCCAATAATTGTCCGCCGAAACGGTATGGACGCTTACGAAATAGTAGACGGAGACTTTGAATACTATGCGGCGGCGAGAGCAAAGGAAATAGAACCTCAAAAAGGCGAGACAATCGGAGCATTTATCCTGGAAGAAGAAAATGAAGAGCTTCTACTGGAACAACTTAAAATTCTCAGAAAAACCGCAAGCACTGAGAATAAAAGTGTAAGTGAGGTTCCCCAACAGTCCTCCAGCTTTGAACAGCGGCTGACAAATATTGAAACTCGATTGGAAAACAGAATTAATGAATTGAAAGCTGAGTATACGCAGGAAAAACAGGCGCTGATAGAGAGGGTTAAAGATGTTGAAAGTCGGATTCCCAAACCTGTTCCGCTGTTGGAAGCACTCAACACTCAAGATAAATTCAAATTGGCTACAAATTTGAAAAATGCTGGCATAAAAGCTCAAACAATAGAACAAATCATTAAAGAGCGAGATTTGGAGCAGTTTGCATCTTTTGAAAATGTGTTGGAACGCATGAAAGGTAAAGGGTTAGGCGAGAAAACAATGATTAAGCTTATTGACAAGTGGCAAAAATATTTATAAGCTTTCAGCCATCTCAATTGCATTTTTGGGGCGCTCAAAGCCCGCCCGACAAAATTTGAAAAACCCGATATGACTCGGCGGTTGAAACCCATCCTACACGAACTTCCGTCCCTCTCGCTGGAGACTAAAGAATAAAGGGATATTAAAGCTGGCTTTCGTATAAATCGCAATTGCGATCGCAACTCGCAACGCCAGCCCGATTGCCCAGACGCCAAAATAAGTAAAGATGAGTAAAGCAGTGGATCATTGGTGTCCCGTAGGCAGTTAAACTCTTCACAGTCGCTTTTTTTAGGAATTGCAGTAACTTTTGCCGTAGCTTGCGGGGCGCGACGCCATCGCCCGGGTTGTCACCGCACAGCCCCTCGCACAGGTACAGCAGCAACGCCATATCTCCTCCAGATAACTGAGTTCGATCGCAGACTTGGAAGACTCAGGCCAAGAAACCCTTTAACTTACCAAAGTCGGGGTAAGGTGTTTGTCTCGCACCTTACAATTTGAGTTCTTGGGTTAGTCCTGCATCCCTTAAAACGCCGGCTGTAAAGTGCAAACATACATAAATACCTACACATCAGATTTTCATGACAAAAGGGGACTTGTAACAAGATGGATCGATCGTCCGATCAAAACCAAATAGTTGAATATTTGCGGATTAAGCCAATTAGTCACACTCAGATTTACACTTCCCAAATTGCCATACCAGAGCCTCATCGGGGCGAAATTCCTCGCGAACGCCGCGAAGCTCTCAGGAGAAGTCTGATCGAGCAAGGCAGCAACTTAATTCCTTTAATTGTACGCCCTACCGAAGCTTACAGCAACGAAGAAGAATATGAAGTGGTCTGCGGCTCAGATTGGTGTATTGTTGCTAAAGAACTCGGCACCGAGCAAATGTGGGCGTGGGTATTTGAAATGACCGACGACGAGGTAGCTGTTGCTCAAGCAGAAATGGAACATTTAGCTCCGCAACCGACTCCTAAAACAGCACAAATTGAGACTCTACTGCAACAATTTGAGCTATCATTTCAAAAAAAGGTAGATAGTCTAACAAAACAAATAGAACAATCTGTTAAAAAAAATGAAGACTTGCTAAAAAAGCACGTAAAAGCTCTAACTGAGCAGAACTTTGAGCGTAACCAAATAGAACAGATTAAGCATTTGCTCGAACAAGTGGAAAAAGTATTTCAGGAAAAGGTAGATAAAATGGCTAAAAAAATTGAACAATCGAGCAGCAACCGTCCGCCAACATCGGCTGTTATTTCTGAGGTAAATCTTGAAGGTGCTTTGAGACAGTTGGATGAACTGGAAAAACTGCTGTCAATCAAATTAGAACGCACAGTCCAAACAATTAATCAGTTTGTTTTTGACGCCATTGAAGACGTAGAAAATGACCTGAAAAATCAAATTGAAACGCTCCGCCGCCAACTGGGAGCCGCAGGGACTCACTCAGAAAGACAGCCCGAGGCACAGCCGAAGAAGCAGCCAAAAACGCAGCCGAAGAAGCAGTCGAAAGCACAGCAGAAACCTCAGTTACCGCAGTTGCAGTTGGAGTTGCCGTTTTCGTCCCCGTCCCCAGAGGAAGACTACGAAAGTCTTTCGCTGAGGCGGTTGAAGGCGATCGGAAAAGACAGGAAAGTGCGGGGCTACGCGCGCATGAAACGGCCGGAAATTCTGGAGGCTCTCAGACAAACTGACGGTCAATAAAAGCGTAGTTGCTAATAGTTAAAAACTAATTATTCGGTGTTCGATCGCGTGTTTCGGCAAAAAGCGCGATCGGGCTTTCAGAATCGTCCTCGGCAGAGATATGAAAAGCTTGCTAAAATAGACACACAACCTCTTACTCCTCACCAAGCAGCCATGTCCGCAACTGCAGAATTAGCTACTACCCAAGAGATACTAGAACAAGAAATACCGGAAAACTTTATCTTTCCGCCCGGCGATTTATACAGTGACGAACCTCCCGTGGAAACAGAACTGCATCTCCGACAAATAATCCTACTCCTCAACTGTCTAGAATGGCTGTGGCGAGATAGAAACAATTTTTATGCTGCTGGAAACCTCACCATTTATTACAGTCCCAAGCAACTCAAATCGAAAGACTTCCGAGGGCCAGACTTTTTTGTGGTACTCGGAACAGAACGAAAAACTCGTAAAAGCTGGGTAGTTTGGGAAGAAGAGGGAAAGTACCCCAATATTATCGTTGAAATCCTGTCTCCCAAAACAGCGGATATAGACAAAAATTTTAAAAGACAACTCTATCAAGATACTTTTCGCACTCACGACTACTTTTGGTTTGACCCAGAAACTTTAGAATTAGCTGGGTTTCATTTAGTTGACGGGGAATATGAACCAATCGCACCGAATGAATCCGGGCATCTGCGGAGTCAGCAGCTCGATTTGAGTCTCGGAATTTGTGGCGGAAAATTGCGTTTCTTTACAGCAGAAGGAGAGCTGGTCCCTACTCCTGAAGAGGTTGCAGAAAGGGAGGCTCAACGAGCCGATCGCCTGGCCGCGAAACTGCGAGAATTAAATATTGATCCCGATACAATTTAGTCCAGCCCCTACTCACAAAAACACGCTTTACTGCCGCGTGTATCGGTGCTTCACCCCAATCGGAAAATACTCCGCATCGCCCATCGCAGTTAATGTCACCACAGGTAACTGATATTCTGGCGGAACGTAATTAGCAAATTCGCTGTTTAGCCGCCGCAATTGCGCGAGAATTGAAGATGCGATCGCCTGCTGCATCTCCTCGTCGCCATCCACCCCCGCTGCTAATTCCACAACCACCGATAAAAACCGATTTTGATCCGCATTTTCCTTGACTTGCAGCACAAATTTTCCAGTCACCCATTCCCGAATGGTGGGAACTTCTAAACCTACGGTGACATTTTCCGGGTAAATGTTGGCACCGAAGTAGGAAACGGTAAAGTGCGATCGCCCGAATACATAGACAAAGGGCAAGCAGCGAATTCCTCTGGGGAAATCAGAAACTTTCATACCTGCTTCTTGCTGCAAACGTGCCACAGGGTTAAACCCCCATTCAGCCAAAAAATTGAGCATTGCTTCGTAACAAATTAAACCGCCGTTATCGGAGATGTGATAGCGTATTAGCGGGATGCCGTTGTCGCCAGAAAATAACAGCGTGCCGTCATTATTCACTTCAAAAAAGCGACTTTTGGGATCGTACTGCACCAGCGTTGGCAACCGCGATTCCCCGAATAAATTGCGTGCTGCTTCCGGCTTCTTTGCTAAAAAGCGGCGGATGCAAATGCTCAGCGGTGTCTCGTTGCCCAAAACGCCGGCATCCGCAGTACCGTAAAGGCTCGCAGAGTTGTAATATAGATTGTCAGAATTAGTGCGATCGCTCACCAAACTCCGCCATTCTTCGCTAAACACTTCTCCCGCAAAAACCATCTTAATTCGGTATTTTTGCCACTCCACACCCCCCGCAATTCCGCTATCAATCACATCCTTGATAAATGGCGGATATCCCAACAAAACTACTTGCTCAAAATGCTCCCCAAGTTCCTGCACAACTCGGAATATTTCAGTCTTATTATTCCCAGGCGTCACAACTGTAACTGGATAGCCCTTACTCGCTAGATAGCGGCAGCAATTTGCCGTGTACATTCCGCCTACCCAAGTTCCCAACGCAAAGCAAATGACAGCTAAAGTTGAGCGATTGTCGGCGTAAAAACTGTCGCGAAATATTTGTTCAAAACGAGCAGCAATTTGCAACTCGTCACTGATAAAACGCGGCCAAAATGTCGGGTTTCCTGTCGAACCAGATGAAACAGCAATGAAATCGCAACTTTCTAATTTCCCCTCGTAACACAACTGAGGTAGCGGGTGACAGCGTAAATAATTCTCTTTGGTAATTAGCGGCAATTTTTGGAAGTCTTCAAAGGTTTGAATAGAAGCGGGATTGATGTTAAGTGCAGCTAGGAAAGTCTGGTAAGCTGGTACTGTGGCCGCGACTTTTTGAAAAAGCGCGATCGCCCCGGATTCGGCAACTCGATTCTGCTGGTGTTGCAATCGTTCCTCAAGCGGCGCCCTCAAAAACTCTTCAAACGCCCCAATTGCTCTCTGACGCTGTTCTGGCTGCATGATTTGCTCCTTAAAATGCGTATTTTGCACCCCGATCGCTCAAGATTCCATTAGTAGCGCGGCGCGACCCGATCGCACATTGGGCTGGACACTAAAAATTTGAACACACTTTGAGGTCGATCGAAAATATGTCGCAGTAGATAAACTTCCATAGCACAAAACCGCTGTTTTCACAATAACCACAGGGGATAGCCAAGCTGCCGATCGACTAATAAACACTGACACACTATGTCAAGATTAATTCAGCGATCGCCCAAAACTCCTAGTCTCAGTCAAGCGTGAAAATCCGACGCAGCAAGTTCCAATGAACAATCCCATCTACCCCGGCATAACTCTCAACAACCACTACCGCATCGTCCGCGAATTGGGACACGGAGGCTTCGGGCGCACCTACCTCGCTGAAGATGCCCACCGATTTAACGAACCCTGCGTTTTAAAAGAATTTGCGCCCCAAGTACATGGAAGTTACGCTTTACAAAAATCCGAGGAACTGTTCGAGCGGGAAGCGGGAGTGCTCTACAAGCTGCAACACAATCAAATCCCCCGCTTTCGCGAACTCTTCCGCGTCAGTATCAGCGATCGAGGCTACCTATTTCTAGTCCAAGACTACGTGCCCGGTCAAAGTTACCGCTTTCTGCTCGACGCCCGCAAGCGTCAGGGTTTGCGGTTTATAGAGGCAGAAATCAATCAACTGCTGCTGCAGATTTTGCCCGTGCTCGAATACATTCACTCTCTAGGAGTGCTTCACCGCGACATCTCCCCGGACAACCTGATTCTGCGGAGTTCTGACGGGATGCCGGTGCTAATCGACTTCGGCGGAGTAAAACAAGTCGCCGCCACCGTAGAGTCTCTTTTCGCTGAGGCTAACGGCACTCCCGGCCCCGCGACTCGCATCGGCAAGCTCGGCTACGCTCCCGTCGAGCAGATGCAGATGGGCATTGTCTCTCCCCACAGCGATTTGTACGCTCTGGCGGCCACGGTTTTAGTGTTGCTGACGGGGAAGGAACCGCATCAGTTGCTCGACAGCCAAACGCTGAATTGGAACTGGCGGGCGGAATGTTCTCTGTCTCCGAATTTGTCCCTGGTGCTGGATAAAATGCTTGCTCAGCAGCCGAGCCAGCGTTACTCCTCGGCTCGCGAGGTAATGCTTGCTCTTTCCGGCAATCCGCCTTTACAGCCACCTTTGCCGCCAGCCCCGGATTTTGGGCTCACGCAGCCGCCGGATCTCTCGCCTATACCCGTGCCCGCTCCCACGCCAAAACTGCCGGGAACTCCGGTGCGAATTGCTGCTATTGGCAATCAGCAAAAAATGCCTGCTTGGAAAATGGTTTTGTTCGTGGTGGCGGTGCTCTCAACTATGGGGGGAGTTGGCTGGTTTGCGGGCAATTCTTTGTTAAATCTGCAATCAAAAGTACAGAAAGTTCCCCAGCCTCCAAACCCGAAGCAGCAGCAAGAAGATGCTTTGCAAGATCGCTTTGTCAAGCTCAAAATTGACGATCGATTCTATAACGGTTACGTCAACCTTGTGGACGAGACTTTCTATGCCAAATACCCGGAATTGGGGGGACGATTGTTAAAAGAAGGCGAGGAAGATCGCCAGTGGCGCGAAAGGTGGCAGAAAATCGGCGACGAGTTGCTCGACAAGCTGGAAAATCTCAGCAGCGACGCTAGAGCGCGATTGGGCAGTTACGACACCACTGATATCGATCGCTGGAAAACTGAGGTTAACAAGCTGAATTTGAGCAGTCGGGCTTTGTACGATTTGGCTGATGCTAGGTTCTTTTATTGGTTTCCAGAACAGCCGCGCGATCGCAATATCATTGGTTTGCCGATCGGACAAATTTGGCAAGCAATTACCGCCGACGAACTCGAAGCCTTACAAGCTGGAGCAACTCTCGAAAGCGTTGAATTTGACCGCCTATCGAAGAGCAAACGCCTCACAGGCAATCTCAAACCCGGAGAAGGGAAAGCTTACATTGCCAGGTTCGCTCAAAATCAAACTTTGCGCGTGAATTTGCAAGCACCGCGCAAATCTACTCTACTGTCAATTTATACTCCGGGGCGGACAAAGGGCGCGCGAGCTTTGCTGGAAGATGCAGAGGGGCTTAGTTGGTCTGGATTGCTGGATGATGCTGGTTATTATGAATTCGTGGTAGTTTCTCAAGCATCTGAGCCGATCGCTTACGAGTTGAACCTGACGGCGGAATAACTGCTATTGACGCTCTCTATCCACCCAGGCAATAATAAGGTAATACCAATCAGATAAGTTGTCGGGTTCAAACAAAGAATATGCTGAGATTCGCGATCGTAGCTTTAGTGACTTTTGGATTAGTATTAGTGACTGCACTAGGTTTACATCCGGCCAATGCGACAGTCAGCACTCCCGAATTTTATGCTTGGAACTTTGCCTCTGTAGGCAGTAGCGAGCTGGTTTGTAAAAAGACCGTGGTAGTTCCGCAAGACCTGATAATTCCGTCATCATCCATGCACGCTGTCACTATCAATTCTGCAATTGTAGATGAAAAGTTTTGCGCGAATTCCACTAAGCCTGTGAATTAAGGCAGCGCATAATAGGATTTCGGGTTACAGAACCATAATTAAGTTCTCCGTTAGTCGATTTTAGATGTTAGATTTACTTCACAGATGAATCTGGGAGATTGAACCTTAATCTAAAATTTTGATCTCTCCACGACAGTTGTCTGAAAGCAAGTATCTTTTTTTGGATGAATCAGGACGCTGCATCCTGATTCATACCTTGAGAGAAAACTCTATTTTTCAGTACAAACACGGACTAATTATGAACAATTAACCGGACATCATATAGGTGATAGCCTGAGTAATTTCCGCCGGCGCACTGAAACTGTTGGCTATTTTTTTTATATAAAATATTGGGTATTTTGTAATAAAAGTTTATCAAACGAGTCGGGCGCAGCAGTTTCCTGCTCTTGAAAGAGATCGAAATCTTCCCAATTTGGGCAGTTCTTTGATTGTGACTTCAGAACCGAGGGGAAATATTCAGCCATTTGGCTAATCATTTATTGGCTAATTGGCCCAGTTACTAATTCCCTAGTTTGAGTATGCTAGAGTTAGTCAGGTTCAGATATATAGTGCCATCTGTTATCTAAGTATCATGCTCAAAATTTTGGTGATTGAAGACGACGAATTAATCCGGGAAACTCTTCTGCAACTCCTGGAATCTCACAGCTACCGGGTTATTGCGGCTGAAAACGGTCGAGCTGGGGTGCAGATGGCACTTTCGGAGATACCGGATTTAATTTTGTGCGACGTGCAGATGCCGGAACTCGACGGTTATGACGTGTTGCGGACTCTGCGGCAAAACTCGCTAGCTGCAACAATTCCTTTTATTTTCCTCACAGCTCAAAGTGACAAAACCGATTTTCGTCGGGGGATGGATTTGGGGGCAGACGATTACCTGACAAAACCGTTTACCAAGGGTGAATTGCTGGGAGCCATTGCTTCTCGCGTCTTGAAACGGCAAACTATTACTCAACCGCTAACAGTCGCGCTTCACCAAGCAGAAGCCAGACTCAAAGATTTAGTTAATGACTCGACCAAGGTTACGACTCTCTCTCCTGAAAAGTTTGCTCTCGAAGCTTTGCTGCGCCACGCTTTGGCACAAGGTGAGTTTCAGGTATACTATCAGCCACAGGTGAATATTGCTACCGGCAAAGTTATCGGCGCTGAAGCTTTAGTGCGCTGGCAAAATCCCGATCGAGGTATAATTTCTCCCTGCGAATTTATTCCCTTAGCAGAAGAAACCGGTTTAATTATTCAGATTGGCGAGTGGGTACTGCTTTCAGCTTGTGCTCAAGCCGCTAGTTGGCTGGCTGCAGGCTTTTCGCCCTTTACAATATCAGTAAACTTGTCGGCCCGGCAGTTGTCCGACCCGGAACTCAAGGCGCGAATCGTCCAAATACTGGAAACTACAGGCTTGGAGCCTGCTAATTTAGAATTAGAAATGACCGAAAGCGCTTTGGTGGAAAATGCGACTGTAGCAGGCGCTACTTTAAACGAACTTAAAGCTCTAGGAATTCGGATTGCTATTGACGACTTCGGCACCGGTTACGCTACTTTAGGATATCTTAAGCAATTTGCTTTTGACAGTTTAAAGATCGATCGAATTTTTGTCCGTAATGCCAGCGAAGATACTCAAAATGCTGCTATTACTACAGCAGTAATTTTACTGGGTCACAGTTTGAATATGACTGTAATTGCAGAGGGAGTGGAAACAGAAGCAGAACTAGATTTTTTGAAAGAACATGACTGCGATATCATGCAGGGCTATCTGTTCAGTCGCCCCGAACCCGCACCGATAATTGAAAGTATGTTGGTTGCCGCCCCGAGTTTGTTCGGGCCGCCCCCAGCAGCAGCACCTGGTCGCGTTGTCCCTTTTGTACCTGTGTCCGAACCAGAAAAATCTAAAAACCTTTCAATGTCGGGTCTAGGAATAGTGTAAGTTTCACTAAGATTTCTGTTTGATAGGGTAAAATTATTTCTTTTACCTTCTATTTTCTGCATAAAAGTTGACGCTTGCTCGTAAAAAGTTGTAGCTTTTGATGATAGGCGAATCCAAGAAGGAGATTGTTCCCCATATTGCTCTACTGCTTCCCCTTTTATGCGCTAGGCTCCCCTAATTGGACTATTTGAGAAAGTGTGGCGTGTTGAAATTGCGAGCCTTGATCAAGTTACAGGAGGTAAACTCAATTAAGTTCCTACTTTGGGACTGGCAGTTTCAAGAACTGTCCAACTGGAATTGGTGCAAGCCTGTCATGGAAAGAATATTAGTGGTGGACGACGAAGCAGACTGTCAAACAGTCTTAGCAATGTACCTGGAAAGTCAAGGATATCGGGTGGAATGCGCTAATTCAGGGATTGAGGCGCTCTCGATGTTTGAAAATGCCCCCCCAGATTTGGTAATTTCAGATGTCATGATGCCGGAAATGGACGGGTTTGAGTTTTGTCGCCGTTTGCGAACTACCCGTTTGGGACAGTTAGTCCCCTTTATATTTTTGTCGGGTCAAGGCGAGTTGGAGTCAAAAGTTGAAGGTCATTCGATCGGCGGTGACGATTATCTGGTAAAACCTTTTCAGTCTGAAGAAATTTTAGCTAAGGTAAAAGCGCAGTTAGAGCGCTCTCACCGCATTCACGCCGAAATTGTCCGACTGCTTCAAACTTCTAGCGGTAGGGCGGTGGAACCACAATTTGTTGCAGTATTGCCAGCACCTGCACCTTTGCCTTTAACACCAGCCGAGGAAAGAGTTTTTTGGGAGGTTATCCAGGGTTATACTAACAAACAAATTAGCGATCGGCTGTTTATTAGCCCCCGGACTGTGCAAGCTCATTTAGGCAGTATTTTCAGTAAATTACAGTTAGAAAATCGTGCCCAGCTTGTGAGATTTGCCCTAGAAAGAGGATACAAACCACCTCAAACTTAGCTCGTATCTCAACTTAGGGTGCGCCAGCCAGCCAGCGAGTCAGCCGATTTTAGATTTTAGATTTTAGATTTTAGATTTTAGATTTACTCCACAGATTCATTGGGGAGCTAAAACTTTAGTCTAAAATTTTGATCTTTCCACGACTTAAGTCGCGGGCTTGTATCCGTTTTTGGTCGGAATCAAAAACTCCCGTAGCTGCAAAAAAATGGAGGCTGACGCACTCAGCAAGCAGATTATTCCACATTCAAAACACAATAAGGAAAATTATTTATCACGCAAACCCCTGGCCCCAAATTCGTACCTCGCAAGTTGGCACGTTCCAAATCAGCCTGCCGCACGTTATTGGCCGCATCAATATTTGTCCCGGTCAATTGAGCCCCAGGAAGCCTAGTATTTGACAAAATAGCATTCTGCAAATTAGTATCGCGCACATCGGCGAAAGACATATCGGCTCCGCTTAAATTTGCACGATTCAAATTAACTCTAAAAAGCAGGGAACGCCTCAAATCGGCATTCGACAAATTAGCTTGCAGCAGATATGCTTCGCCCAGATTCGCATTAAAAAGCTTAGCACCGCGCAAATCCGCACTCGTCAGATTCGCTCGCCCCAAAAAAGCATTAGACAAATCCGCATTTCGCAGATTAGCCCCATTCAATTCAGCACCATACATCTCGGCATTAACTAAGTTAGCATTTGCCAAATTAGCATCACTTAAATCCGCTTCTAGCAAATTAGCTTCATAGAGATTGGCTCCGCTTAAATCTGCTCCTCTTAAATTAGCTCTGTACAAGCTAGCCTTGAACAAATCAGCATTTCTCAAGTCACAGCCCTCGCACTCTTTAGTTTCCAGCAATTGCCTAACATGATCTGGATTTTGAGCCTTAACGGGAGCTGCCAGCCCAAACAAAGCTAAACTTGCCGTTACAGTTGCCAAGAGTTTAAGTTTCACAAACAAACCTCACTGCTACTTCAAACAAATTATACTAGCAAACTATAGACTTTAAACCGATATCCTTCTCTCTTTTCTCTTGCTCTGCGTTCTCTGCGCCCTCTGCGGTAAATCTTCAAAAAAATGCTTCGCAGCCAAGGATATAGACCTGCTGACAGCAAGGCGGGCAAAGCCCGCCCTACTTAACTTAATTAAGCTTCATCTAAAGCAGCAACACCAGGCAATTCCTTACCTTCGAGCAGCTCCAAACTAGCACCGCCACCAGTAGAAATGTGGCTCATTTGTTCGCCTAAATTCAACTGTTCCACAGCCGCCACCGAGTCACCACCACCGATAATTGTGGTAGTACCAGTTTTAGTAAGTCCAGCCAAAGAATGAGCGATACCTTCAGTTCCCACAGCAAACTTCTCCATCTCAAACACGCCCATCGGCCCGTTCCAGATGACAGTTTTGCAATCGGCCAAAGCTTCTTGGAAAGTTTTTACTGAATCCGGGCCGATATCCAAACCCATCCAACCGTCGGGGATGCTTTCAACAGGGACAGTTTGAGTGTTAGCATCAGCAGCAAACTTGTCAGCAACTACCACATCAGTAGGTAACAGAAAAGTAACTCCCCGTTCCTTTGCCTTAGCTTCCAAAGACTTAGCCAGTTCCAGCTTGTCATCTTCCACCAAAGACTTGCCCACGTTCAAGCCGCGAGCTTTGTAGAAGGTGAAAACCATGCCACCGCCCAACAGCAGTTTGTCGCACTTTTCGAGCAGTTTTTCAATGACTCCAATCTTGCTGGAAACCTTAGAACCGCCGATTATAGCAGCTAAAGGACGCTGAGGATTGTCGATCGCACTGCCGAGATATTGCAGTTCCTTCTCCATCAAAAACCCAGCCACAGAAGGACTCAGATACTTAGTAACGCCCTCAGTAGAAGCGTGAGCCCGGTGAGCCGTACCAAAAGCATCATTGACATACAAATCGGCCACAGAAGCTAACTTCTTAGCAAATTCGGGGTCGTTTGCCTCCTCCTCTGGGTAGAAGCGGACATTTTCTAACAACAGCACATCGCCATCTTGCATCGCGGCGACTGTAGCAGCGACTTCATCACCGATGCAGTCGTCAGTCTTTTTGACCTCTTTGCCCAACAATTCCGACAGCCGCACAGCAACCGGAGTCAAGCGCAACTTCTCCGTCACACCCTTGGGACGGCCGAAGTGGCTGCACAAAATCACCTTAGCGCCCTTGGACGCTAAATCTTGAATTGTCGGCAGAGCCGCCCGGATGCGAGTATCATCGGTGATATTGCCGTTGTCGAGCGGCACGTTAAAGTCCGCCCGCACCAATACCCGTTTGCCCGATAAGTCCGATGCCGATAAATTTGCTACAGTTTTTTTTGTCACAGGATTAACCTCCTAATATGTGTGTTTTTGTCGAATTCCGTTGAAATGGCGGCACTGGTCACTTGCACTTGGGCCTCGGACGCATTCAACCGCGTCCGTACAAAAAACGGAAGATGAAACAAACGGCACTGATTGGCTCAACGTAAACATTTTATCGGAGTCCGCGTCCCGGAGATGCGCAGTATGTTCAAGACTGTCTTATTTCCTGTAGATCAAAGCCGAGAAGCCCGCGAAGCTGCCGAAAAGGTGGTCAATATCGTGAAAACCTACGCCTCTCGCTTAGTAATTCTCTCGGTAGTCGAGCCCCCAGCCGAGGAGGCCGACGCCCCCGCGCGAGAGGTGATGACTTCCCCCGAAGCAGTCGCCAAACTTCTTTCTGAGGCCCAATCGATGTTTTCCCAGCAGGGAATTGAAGCTGAAATCATCGAACGGGAAGGCAAACCTGCTTTCACGATTTGCGATGTGGCTGACGAAATTGGGGCCGATTTGATTGTGATGGGCTGTCGGGGGATGGGTTTAACCGATGATGGGGCGTCTGACAGCGTTACCAATCGGGTGATCAATCTGTCTCCTTGTGCAGTTTTGATTGTGCCTTAGTCAGTTGGCAGTTGTCAGTTGACTGTTGACTGTTGGTAGTTGGCAGTTGACAGTTGACTGTTGTCATTCAACAACTAACCAATAACAACTAACAACTGTCAACTAACAACTAACCACTAACTAATAACAACTAACAAGTAACAAGTAACAAAAGTCAACAGTCAACAGTCAACAGTCAACAGTCAACTAACTAATGAAAATTCACTGGTATCCCGGTCACATTGCCAAAGCTGAACGGGCATTAAAAGAACAGCTAAAGCGGGTAGATGTGGTGCTCGAAGTCCGAGATGCCCGCATTCCATTGGCTACTTATCACCCCCAAATGCCGAGCTGGGTGGGCGGCAAGCCGCGAGTCTTGGTCATCAACCGCATGGATATGATTACACCTCGATCGCGCGAGGCGTGGGAAACATGGTTTGAGGCTCAGGGGGAAACTGCGTATTTTACTAATGCCGAGCACGGTCAAGGAGTAGACGCTGTGGCGGATGCCGTGCAGGATGCTGGGGTGCAGCTAAATAAAAGAAGGTTCGATCGAGGTATGCTGCCCCGTCCAGTCCGTGCAGTGGTGATGGGATTTCCCAATGTGGGAAAATCTGCTTTAATTAATCGGCTGTTAGGGCGGAGAGTGGTGGACAGTGCCCGCAGAGCTGGAGTAACTAAATCGCTCCGATGGATTCGCATTTCTGACGAAATTGAATTATTAGACGCGCCTGGAGTGATCCCAACCCGAATTAACAATCAAGAAAATGCCATAAAATTAGCTATTTGCGAAGATATTGGCGAAGCAGCTTACGACAATCAGGTAGTAGCAGCAGCGATGGTAGATTTGCTGCAAGGGCTGGAGGCGACTGATGACACGTTGGTATCACTATCTGGTTTCAAATCCAGGTATAAATTAGATCCAGCATCTAGTAATGGTGAAGATTATTTGCACGAGGTCGCAAAAGACAAGTATAAAGGAGATGTCGAACGAACGGCGCGACAGATGTTAAACGATTTTAGAACTGGTGTTTTGGGTCAACTTTCTTTGGAGTTGCCGCCGGCTTGATCAGACTCGTAACCTACAACTAATCAGAAATGGTATTCAATAGAGAGTTGCTGACGGTGATAATTTGAACTTCGTCTCCTATGTGTAATATTTTTTCTGCTGCTTGAGGTGCGAGTCGCGTGTTAACTATCAGCCGACTAAAGTGATTTAAATGCCCTTTTTTTACCAAGTCAGGCATGATTTCCTTC
Source organism: Microcoleus sp. B3-D7 (assembly GCF_036705305.1). Lineage (NCBI taxonomy): Bacteria > Bacillati > Cyanobacteriota > Cyanophyceae > Oscillatoriales > Microcoleaceae > Microcoleus > Microcoleus sp. B3-D7. The sequence continues at coordinate 25,066 of NZ_JAUBUE010000005.1, forward strand.
TGCTTGGCTGTTAGTATATTTTTAAAATTTAGATCGCCTGCTTTCGCCCCATAGTTTCGCGTAGATAGGATACATGGCTGACCGGGATGAATAGCTTCAAATATTACTGTTCCTATTTTAAACCTCACAATTTCATCGGATTGTGAGAAAAGTTGGTCTTCCCAAAAAGCCGGGACATCTCCTATTTCAATATTAGCTCGCAAGCGATGGCGCATCTCGTTAACGCAAACTCTCGGAAACCAAGATGCAACTTCGGCAATTGTTTCGGTACTGATAATGCTTGGCCCTGGTGCAGCGAGATTGTCGGGAAAACCAGTCAGCAAGTTTTCAATTAACTTGACGGGGAAACCGAAGTAGTTGCTCAACCAAGATTCTATTCCAAAGCGTTCTCTATCTACATGAAAAAATATTTCTTGTTCGGTGCCTTGAATTTTTAGACCGGCAATTCTCTTTTTGATGTCAAAGGATAAGCGTAGAAAACGGACTCCGCTGTTGTGCTTAGTGTTAACAAATTCTCCGGCTGCATCGCAGATTGCAAAAGAGCGATCACCTTCTAGAGCTCCGCTGGCTAGAATAGTTGCTTGACTGACTGCTATGCCGTCAAGGGACTTGACCGGATAGATATGAATGCTGGCGACGTATGACATTTCGAGCCATTGATAAAAAATAGTCGTTTTAGATACATTCTAGCATCCCTGTCCGCAGAAGGATGACTGCCGTTGACTCTACTAAATAAAATATGAATGAAATAAAAATGGGCTACTTTTTTGAAGTTTACATTGTGCCGGAGCAGCTTGTAAAGAAAAATCAAAGAAGTCTGACTGAGCTTGTGGTATATATTATGCTAACAAATACAAACAATTGAACAGAGTTGCAAGCAATGACTAAAAGCGAAAGAACAGGTATGATTTCGCGACGGAATTTAATGCTGAGGGCTGGTGCAGGGATGCTGGCGGCCAGCATTGCACCAGCGTTTTTACAAGCCGAAGCAGCAAAGGCAGAGGCAATCTCTGACATTACTCCTACTGACATTACTCCTAACACTGCTCTTAAGAAATTGATGGAGGGTAATCAACGCTACATTGAGCAAAAACGGACATTTCCCGACCAAGCTCGATCGCGAGTTGTAGAAGTAGCACAGGGTCAACATCCGTTTGCAACCATCCTGGCTTGTTCTGATTCGCGCGTTGCTCCCGAAATTATTTTCGACCAAGGATTAGGGGACTTATTTGATATTCGAGTAGCTGGAAATTTTCTCGACGATGTGGTTCTCGGGAATATAGAATATGCCACCTTAGAATTAGGCGTGCCACTATTAGTAATTCTGGGTCACGAACGCTGCGGTGCTGTCAAAGCAGCTTTAGATGGTAAAGCTGTTCCGGGTCACATTAGCACTTTGGTGGCGGCGATTAAACCTGCAGTTGATTCGACCAAAGGTCAAAAAGGCGATGCCTGGGATAACGCAGTCAGAGCTAACGTGAAAATGAATGTCAATCAGTTACAATCCTCCTCGCCTATTTTAGCTGAAGCAGTCAAAGCGGGCAAGCTTAAAGTTGTTGGGGGTCGCTACGATTTGGATAGCGGCAAAGTAGAGATAATTGCTTAATTTTGCTGGTAATTTTCAGAATTTTTAGGGTAGTGCCAAGAGTGCCTACCCTTGGGGAGCGAGGGGAAACCATCGGGGATTGCCCCTAAAATTTATTGGGCAACGATAAAGTAGATATGCAAGTTTAAAGTAAACCCATTTCTTGTAGTCCTCGGCGCAGGCGTTCTGCTTCAAATGGGCGGCGCTGTTCGTGAAGGGCGATCGCTCTTTTGAATTCTGCTAAACTCTCTGGCATTTTGCCCATTTTCAGCAAGGCTACTGCCAAGTTTTGATGAGCTTCCGCGTGTTCTGGATCGATTTTTATCGCTTGTCGGTAATAGGCGATCGCATGTGCTAAATTTCCGGCTGCTTTCAGCGTCAGCCCTAAATTGTAGTGACCTGCTGCAAAATTGGGGTCAATTTTTAAAGCTGCTTTGTAAGCTTTTTCAGCAGATTTCAAATCTCCTTCCTCTTTGAGCAAATTGCCCAAATTATTGTAAGCACCCAACTTGAGCGGCGGGAACACATTGGTATTAATTGCGGCTTGATAGTGTTCTTTTGCTTTGGCAAACTGCTGCTGCTGGCGATAAGCAATTCCCAAATGATAGTTTAGTTCGTAAAGAATAGAATCATTAATGGTCTCTGCAGTCAAGCCTTTGGTTAATAAATTAATTCCCCGCCCGATTTGCCCGGTTTCGACATACAAAGCGCCTAATTTGCTACAAGCATAAGCATCGTTTGGATAATAAGCAATATAGCGTTCCATTGCTGCTTGAGCTTTTTGGAATTTACTTTTTGCGGCGATCGCATCTTTTTGATAACCAGAGTGCCAAATCGCCACATCGGGGAGAGAAGCTATTTTCCATTGTGGTTCCCTCTGCAAAATCTCAGCCACGCTGTCGTCTACCATGGCGTGGTAAGGGCGAGAAAAGCGGATATCGAGGCGATTGCGAAACAAGCGCGACACTAGGGAATAGGGAGATTGAGAGGCACCGATTTCTTGGCGGATGAGATTGATTAGCAGGAGCCGATCGCTCGCAATTGCCTGCTTTATTTGAGGTAGAATCTCGGGTACCAAAACCTCATCGGCATCTAATACCAAAATCCAGTCGCCCTGAGCGTGCTTCAGACACTCATTGCGCGCCGCTGCGAAGTCGTCGCACCATTCAAAGTCATAAACCCTCGCCCCGGATTCTCGGGCAATTTCACGGGTGCGATCGCCCGATCCCGTATCCACCACCACCATTTCGTCAACAACACCCTTAACGCTGTCCAAAGTCCGCGACAGTGTTGCCTCTTCATTCTTCACAATCATGCACAGAGTCAGATCCATCGGGCGCAAACTTTCCTCGTTTCACAAAATTATTGTAATTTTTTTACCAGTAAAACACAAACAGTCCCAGAAAAAATTCTCCTATTTCCCTTTTGGTTTGAGCATAACTGCCTTTGTTCCCTAGAAAAAGTGGGTTAACTCTTTTGAGATATTAAAAAGCCTCAACCTGGGACGATTGATGAGAAATCCTACTACTTTCGGTTCCTCCCTACGGTAGAGGTAAAGGCTCGATAGCGGTTGTTATTCTAAGAACATAAGACAAGGGACGAGAAAAGTTTAAGTATTCAGGAGAAAGAGAAATGGGAATTATTGCTTGGATCGTTTTAGGACTGATTGCCGGTGCGATCGCCAAAGCCATTTATCCGGGAACTCAAGGCGGTGGTTTTCTGGCAACAACAGGTTTAGGAATTTTGGGCGCCCTAGTGGGAGGTTATCTAGGTCAAGTCTTACTGGGGACGAGCGGGGGAGCATCCTTCGGAGCATTGACTCTACCCAGCATAGCTTTTGCAGTTGTAGGTGCGATCGTTCTACTTTTCATCTGGGGATTGTTAACTCAGCGTGCTGCATAACAAATATTGCCAATTCCCAGTCGATCGACTTTTAGGGTATTCATAAACCCGGTTTCTTGAAGAAACCGGGTTTTTCACTTGTTTGTAGGATGCGTCAGCCTACTTTTACCAAATCCGGGTTAAAAACCCCTATCAGACTCAGCGCTTGCAACGGTTCAAGAGCAAAACTTTCTTCCGCACAGAGGGGGACTGAAGAATAAAGGGGTAAAAATCCCGGACTTGGTATTAATTAATCAATCCGCAAATTGAACGGCAAGCGAACATAAACCCCCTGCGGGTCATTCATCGACTTGATCACAGCCAATTCATCTTGCATTTTCTTAAATTCGGCCGTTAGCGGGTCGAGTTTGGTGGCTGGTTTCAAAACGTGAACGCCGGAAATTTTTTCCAAAATTCGCTCCTCCAAAGTGCGGCGTTTTGGATATTCTTCCAACTTCCAATCGTCGCCGAGTTTAGCTTGCTTAGCCGCCTCTCTGACAGCATCTTCAAGACCGCCAATTTCATCGACTAAACCCAACTCTTTCGCCGCCGTACCAGACCACACCCTGCCTTGAGCAATTTCTTGTACCTTGTTTTTCGGCAGTTTGCGGGAGTTGGCGACTTTAGTAATAAATCGATCGTAAATGCGATCGACTATCCTCTGAATATTCGCCAATTCTTGAGGATTTTTCGGACGGGAAACCGTGTTAGTATCCGCAAAGCGAGCGGTTTTCACAACGTCCCAAGTCAGGCCGTTGTTAGCAGCCAACTTTTCGGCGTTAAACAGCATTCCAAAAACGCCAATAGAACCAGTAATCGTATTGGGTTCGGCAAAAATGCGGCTGGAACCCATCGAAATCCAATAGCCGCCGGAAGCTGCTAAATTGCCCATTGAAACAATAACTGGTTTCTTTTTCCCCGTCAGCATCACTTCGCGCCCAATGACTTCGGCCGCCGTCGCGCTGCCTCCGGGACTGTTGACGCGCAAAACCACTGCTTTTACGTCGTTATCTTCTCGAATTTTCCGCATTTCTTGAGCGATGCGATCGCCTCCTACTTCAGTCGGGCCCCCTTCGCCGTCTACAATTTCTCCCTCGGCGTAAAGTATAGCAATTTGGTTTTTCTTGTTAGCGTGAGTTGAGTTTTTATTCTCCGCAATTTTCGCATAGTTTTTCAAACTAATTTGCTTGAAAGATTTGTTTTCGCGATCGGTTCCTGTGAGTTTTTTGAGTTCGGTCGATATTTCGTCAAAGTATACAACTTTATCAACTAACTTGTTTTTGAGAGCTTCGTCAGCCATCAAAGTTCCGCCATTATCTGCAAGCGCTTGCAGTTGCGGAACAGTCACTTTGCGGCTCGGAGCGACAGTTTTCAGGTATTCTCCCCACATATCTCCGAGCAACTTTTGAGTTTGCTGGCGATTTTCGGGACTCATTTTTGTGAGCAAAAACGGCTCAACGGCTGACTTGTATTTGCCGACGCGAGTCACTTGCACTCCGACGCCGTATTTTTCCAAAGCACCGGTGAAAAACATTCCCTGACTGCTAAAACCGTTGATTTCCAAAGCGCCGTAAGGATTGACGGCAATTGTATTAGCAACGGAACCGAGGTAATAATCTCGCTCATTCCAGTCCATCTGGTAAGCAAAAATGGGTTTTTTGGCATCTCGGAAACGCTGCAAGGCAGATCGAACTTCTTTGAGATTGGCAAACCCGGTGCTGCTCGAATCCGAGCTGCCTTCGAGATAAAGGCCAACTATTTTCGGGTCTTTTTTCGCATATTCGATCGCGTCTAAAACAGTCCGCAACGTTACTGTATCGCCGGAATCTTCCGAAAGCACTTCTTCAATCGCCGCGCCAGTGCTACGGCTCGGTTTGCTGTCGGTGATATTTGAAGAAAGGTCTAATACCAATACAGACTTATCTTTAACTTGCGGGCCTGAATCTTTAGACGACGATGCCGCCACAGCAATTAGCAGTACCAGTCCCCCCAATCCGATGCTGCCCAGCAGCAACATTCCTAGGAAGGTTCCCAGTAAACTTGCACAGGTATATTTTAGGAAATCTTTCATTAGATAATTGGTAATTAGTTATTAGTCAATAGTCAGTAGTCATTAGTTAGAGTATATCCGGTGAGAGTAGAATGATACCGAGACGAGCGTCCCGCTCGCACTGCAATCGGAATGATATTTTTCCGATGCCAGCGGAAACGATATTATGGGTAATTCCTGCAACTAGGATTTAGCAATTATCCTCTGTCGTAGTTATTAGCTAATGACTTTTGACTGCTGACTAATGACTTTTGACTGCTGACTCACTTTTATCTTAACCTTTCCAAAACCCCAGAATGTTTTAACTCATCCAAATTACCGCAGCCCGTACAGAACATCACGGTGGCGATTTCTGCAATTAAAGCCTCAGCTAGAACGCCTGCGGCTGATTCCGATTCCGCTGCCGCTTGCAGAAACGGCCGCGCCAGTCCCGCAATATCCGCGCCAAGAGCGAGAGCCTTCGCTGCATCCAATCCATTCTGCAATCCTCCAGAGGCAATCAGGGGAACATCCGGCGCTGCGGCGCGGGTGCTGACAATGCACTCGGCTGTCGGTATTCCCCAGTCTGCAAAGGTTGCGCCTAACCTGCGCTGCTTGCCATCTTTAGCTCGCTCTCCTTCTATTTTCGCCCAAGAAGTGCCTCCGGCCCCGGCAATGTCGATCGCACCTACGCCAGCGGCGAGCAATTTCTTTGCCATCTTTCCTGAAATACCGTTGCCGACTTCTTTAGCAATAACTGGTACTGGTAATTTAGCGCACAATTTGGCAATTTTATCTAGCAGTCCTTTAAAGTTAGTATCGCCTTCGGTTTGAACGCACTCTTGCAGCGGATTGAGGTGCAAAATTAGGGCATCTGCTTCGAGAAGATCAACAATTTTTTGGCATTCTTCCAAACCGTAATTGTAGTTTAATTGAACTGCTCCGATATTGGCAAACAGCAGAATATCTGGAGCGCGGCGACGGACGGCAAATGTAGGAGCGAGTTGAGGATTTTCTACAACTATTCGCTGGGAACCGACTCCCATTGCTAGTTTGTATTCTTGAGCGACATCGGCGAGGCGATAATTGATTGTCTGGGCTAATTCAGTGCCACCGGTCATTGAGGAGATTAGCAGGGGAACGGCTAGTTTTTTGCCGAGAAATGTGGAGGTTAAATCGATTTGGGTGCGATCGAGTTCTGGCAAACAGCAGTGTTCAAAACGGTAGCGTTCGAGGCCGCTGGTAGTTTCGCGAAATTGTACGTCTTCTTCGAGGCAAATCCGCAGGTGGTCTGCTTTGCGGGTTTCGGTTTGCGAGGGGGAGGTTAGCGGCAAGTTCACAGTTGCTATTTGGGGAAAGAGTTGTGATTTGGGAATATAGCAATTTTATTTCATTTTTGAATTTTTTAATGAACCGCAGAGAGCGCAGAGGGCGCAGAGGAGAAGAAAAGAGAGATGTTCGCAAATCCTGCAAGGGTTGCTGTATTATCCAGGAACAGTCAGCGGCATTCCGTTATCGGAAGGTTTTAATTTTAGTAAAAAAGGAACTGCTTTTTGCACCCAGGCTTTGGCTGATGTGTAATTTGCCGCATCTTCGCCGAAACAAATGTCCAGCATCTCTGTGTGAATTATCCCCGGATTTAAAGGAACTGCTGCCATACCTGCGGGCAATTCTTGAGCGAGCGATCGCGTAAGTCCTTCTATCGCCCACTTAGAAGCGCAATAGGGCGCGACTTCCGGCGAAGTTGACCTTCCCCAACCCGAACTAAAGTTGACAATTATGCCGCTTTTTCGAGCAATCATTGCCGGGACCAAGTGACGAATTACATTAGCCGTACCTTTAATATTAACATCAATTACTTGGGAAAATTCTTCGTTGCTGACATTCCAAAGAGGCGCGAGATGATTAGCTACACCTGCATTATTAATTAGCAAATCTGGCGGCTCATTTTTTGCCAGCATTTCTGTTGCCCAAGCTTTTATTTGCTCGTCGTTGGTGACATCCAAACAAGTAAAATGGTGGGCCGCACTATATTTTTTGTTGAGTTTTTCCACCGCTTCGGAAGAACGGGCGCATCCCAAAACTGTATGTCCCAATTCAATAAACTTTTCGGTCATGGCAAGACCGAGACCGCGACTGACTCCGGTAATTACAATTAATTTTGTCATAAATTTGCTCCAAGTTAGACATTAAGTAATACAATACATATTGACAAGTGAATTGACAAATCGATCGCAGGAGAAAGCATGAAAGTAAAAGCAGCAGTTGCTCGCAGTGCCGGCCAACCTTTGAGCATTGAAACGGTGGATCTGGATGGGCCGCGGGCTGGAGAGGTGCTGGTGGAAATTAAAGCCACGGGTGTTTGTCACACTGACGCTTACACTCTTTCCGGTGCCGATCCTGAAGGCTTGTTTCCTGCTATTTTAGGCCACGAGGGAGCCGGGATTGTCGCAGAAGTTGGGGCGGGAGTCACGAGTGTCAAAGTGGGCGATCGCGTAATTCCTCTCTACATTCCCGAATGCCGCAACTGCGAATATTGTTTGAGCAAAAAAACCAATCTCTGTCAAGCAATTCGCGTGACTCAAGGCCAGGGAGTAATGCCCGACGGCACGAGCAGGTTTTCCATAGACGGGCAGAAACTTTACCATTACATGGGAACTTCTACGTTCGCTAATTATACAGTATTGCCGGAAATTGCAGTAGCAAAAATTCGCGAAGATGCTCCTTTTGATAAAGTTTGTTTGATCGGCTGCGGCGTAACAACTGGCATCGGCGCTGTCATTAATACTGCGAAAGTAGAGCCTGGTTCTAATGTGGTAGTTTTCGGTTTGGGCGGCGTGGGTTTGAATGTAATTCAAGCGGCTCGCATGGTGGGAGCTAACATGATTGTCGGCGTAGACTTGAATCCCGACAAGCGAGAGATGGCGGAAAAATTCGGCATGACTCACTTTGTCAATCCCCGCGAAGTGGAAGGTGATTTAGTGCCTTATTTAGTAGATTTAACCAAAGGTGGAGCTGATTACAGTTTTGAATGTATCGGCAACATTAATGTGATGCGCCAAGCTTTGGAATGCTGTCACAAAGGTTGGGGCGTGAGCGTAATTGTCGGGGTAGCGGGAGCCGGTCAAGAAATTAGTACCCGCCCCTTTCAGCTAGTAACTGGCAGGGTTTGGAAAGGGACGGCTTTTGGCGGGGCGAAAGGCAGAACTGATGTTCCTAAGATTGTTGATTGGTACATGGACGGTAAAATTGATATTGACAGTCTCGTAACTCAGGTAATGCCGATCGACAAAATCAATGAAGCTTTTGATTTAATGCACAAAGGCGAAGTAATTCGCACAGTGTTGACATTTTGAGTTTGAGAAAGAAGAAGTTCGGCAACGGATTTTGTAACGGATGTAACGGATAGAACAAAGCTTAACCCCCAATTCCCAATTCCCAATTATGCTATCTGACTCCCTAAAACTGCACAAAGAACAGAAAAGTTTCGGTGGCAAACTCGGCTTTTATAGCCATCAATCCTCTGCTTGCAACAGCGAGATGAAATTTGCGGTTTATCAGCCGCCGCAAGCTCTATCTCAACCCGTACCAGTTTTGTATTTCCTATCAGGTTTAACCTGCACGGAAGAAAACTTTATGGCAAAAGCGGGGGCGCAACAATTGGCGGCAAAATACGGGTTAATGCTGGTTGCGCCCGACACTAGCCCGCGCAATACTGGCATCCCCGGCGAAGATGACGATTGGGATTTAGGAAGTGGTGCGGGTTTTTATGTTGATGCGACAGCCGCACCTTGGAATTCTCACTATCGGATGTACAGTTATGTGGTTGATGAATTGCCCAATTTAATCGCCGAAAATTTTCCAGCGATACCCGAAAAACAGGGAATTTTTGGTCATTCGATGGGCGGACACGGGGCTTTAATTTGCGCTTTGAAAAAGGGAGCTCGCTATCTTTCAGTTTCCGCTTTTGCGCCTATTTCCGCGCCAATGCGCTGCCCTTGGGGACAAAAAGCTTTTGCAAACTACCTCGGCAGCGACCAACAGATTTGGAGGGCTTGGGATGCTAGCGAATTGGTGCTTGAGGCGCAATACAACCGCCCGATTCTGATTGACTGTGGCACTGTTGATTCGTATCTGGCTGACGGGCAGTTGTTGCCGGAAGTGTTCGCGGAGGCTTGTGCAAAAGCGGGACAGCCACTAACTTTAAGGATGCAAGAAGGTTACGATCACAGTTATTATTTTATTGCGAGTTTTATGGAGGATCACATTCGCCATCACGCGGATGTTTTGTGCGGGTAGTTCCTAGCAGGAAGCAGGCAAGATGCCTGCTCCACAACAACTGGTTCTTAGGCTCTGCCTGGGAACCGATATCCAGAGGCTCTGCCTCGCATGGCTGCCATGGAATGTGGAGGCAAAGCCTCCTGATCTGCGTTACCAGGCTCTGCCTGGTAACGAGTGAACTCGCTTCTACGCTCGCAGGTATTTTCGGTTAATTAAGATTAATCGGAAATACCCAGTCTTTGTACTTGCTGTCGCGATTTTCGATAATCGCGGTGAGTTTGTCCAAAATCTTTTCGGTGATGGGTCTATTTTGGGGCAATTGATAGTTTTCTACTCGGTTAATAGGCGTAATTTTGGCGGCGGTTCCGCAGAGGAAAATCTCGTCTGCAATCAACAGTTCTGATTTATCAACGGGTCTTTCTGTGATTTCAATTCCTAAGTCTCTGGCGATAGTTATAACGCTGTCTCTGGTAATTCCTTCGAGAATATCTTGCTCGAAACCTGGAGTAACTAATTTACCGTTTCTGGCGACAAATATGTTCATTCCTGAAGCTTCGCTGACTTTTCCCTGAGTATTCATCATAATTGCTTCGTCGAAGCCTGATTGTACTGCTTCTGTTTTAGCTAAAGCTGAGGTGATGTAAGCGCCGCTAATTTTACCTCTTAAGGGCAAACTCCGGTCTTCTTGGCGGTACCAAGAGCTAAATCTACAGTTGACTCCTTCTTTGGGTAAATAGTCTGAAAGTTCTAATCCGTAGACAAAAAAGTCGGTTTCTACGTTGTGCAGTCGCGGGGCAATTCCTAAACTTGATGTGTAGATAAAAGGGCGGATATAAAATGATTTTGTGGGTTGGTTTTTCTGGACAAAATCAATGATTATTTGTTGGATTTTGCTGGCTGGTAAATCGCAGTGAAGGAAACTGGCACTTTGACTCAATCTTTGACAGTGGCGGTCTAATCTAAATAGCAATATTCGATCGGCATTTTGGGGGTCGGGAATTCCCCGCAACCCGCCTAAGACTCCGGTTCCGTAGTGCAGTGCGTGGGTGGCTATGGAAATTTTGGCGTCGGTAAAGGGGAGAAATTGGTTTTGAAAGTAGGCAATTGGTAGAAAACTATCCATGATTCAAGCTGGCGATGAGTTTGGCAGTCCGCTAGGAAAGCTGAATTTGGTTATATTACCATAAGTTATACCATTTGAGATTTGAGATTGAGAATGGCTGATTTGATAAGGGTTTGAAGCTTGCTTACAGTTGAATTTTTTTTAGACTGGTATTATTCTTTTGTTGTTATAGCGATTGATAAAATAATATCAAAAGCCGTCTATTAGGTTGATAATTGTTTGGGGAAAGAGTGCGATCCTCTTCGAGGGCTTCGCTAACGACTACAAACAAAAATCCATCAAGGGGCAACTATGGCACGTAAATGTTTCATCATCGAAATGGGGATGGGGGTAGACCAGCACGGGCAGGAACCGACTGTAGCCTGTGCCAGGGCTGTACGGAATGCGATCGCCCATAATGCTCTCCTAGGCGTCTGGGAAGTGGCGGGTTTGACTGACCCGAATCAGATGATTGTTGAGGTAAAGGTGGCTGTTCCTTACCCGGAACAAGTGCGGGAACAGGAGGTGTTGGCGGTGCTGCCTTTTGGCAGCAAAACTCTGATTGTGGAGCAAGGAGGCATGATTGTGCCAGGAAGGGCGATCACCTCTCTGAATGATAAAAATGATGAAATGCTAATCGCTGTGGCGGCTGTGAGTGTTTTTGTGGAAACTGAGGGCTAATTAATTTTGTGTTGTTTGAATAAATCGCCCGATCGCACTTGCTTGTTTCCGCGATCGGGCGATCGAACGCCTGTCTGTTAAAAAATGATTAATTTAGACTAAGTTGTAGCGTGTGTCAGAGATATGGCATGAAATATCGTAGAAAATCTGAGGCTTTGAGGCACCCTATAACTTAGTCTGTTCAACGGTAAGGTTTATTTGCGCCTACCTAGTTAATTTTGAAGTTTTAATGGATAATTTTTAAGTGTTCAGACGACCAGGTATGTAAGCAATCCAGCAAAACCCTACGATTAATAACAGCCACGTCGCTGTAATATTGCTGCCCAACAAGCTGCGGAGAAAATCTTCCATTGTTATCAAAAATTATAGAGTTTAAAAGAATCTATTGCTGTTCCCTCTCGGCTCGGCAAAGGTAGAGTGCGATGGGCTTTTAGGCGCTCGCACTCTACCTCCTGTACCTCCTATTGGGGCTGGCTGGTATCTGCCAACATTTGGTTAACCATTTGCAAGTGCGCCTGAAGGTTCGGCAACTTCTGGGTGGCCCAAGCCTTCAATTCGGGATCTTGTCCCTTTTGAGATTGAGCTTGAAACAGAGCAATAGCCTGATTGTGGCTCTCGATCATAGCCTGCTTGTAAGCAGTGTCAAAACTTCTACCGGAGAGTCCCGAAAGTCGCTCCATCAAAGCTGTGTTCTGGCTGCTCATTTCGGTTGGCAGTTTTACGCCTTTTTGCGTTGCTACCTGCATCAATTCTTGATTAGCCTGGGTGTGTTCCTCAACCATTTCTTGCCCGTATTGTTTCACACTAGCACTAGAACCGCGCTGCACTGCCAATCTGCCGAGCTCCACTTCCAGCATACCAAGTTGACCTGCTTGCATGACAAAGTTTCTGTCTTGGCTGCTGAGAGAATTAGGCGAAGTTTCGCCACCTGTTGGAGTGTTGGGAGAACGGCTGGGAGTGTTGTTGATGGGGCTATTTGGAGAACGGCCGGGAGTGTTGTTGCTGGGGGTAGTTGGAGTATTGGGAGAACGGTCGGGAGTGTTGTTGGTGGGGGTATTTGGAGTGTTGGGAGAACCGCCAGGATTGTTGTTGTTAGGATCTGTAACAGAAGGTCCCGGAGAATTAGGATCGTTTAAGTCGCTATCAGCAAGCTCAAAAACTCGATCGCCCGACTGGTTGAAGCCGTGAGTCTGGCGGTTTAATTCTGCGAATCCCGGCACAGCTATCAAGGAACTAACGCCGGCAATTCCGGCAACTGTTACCAATTTTTTGAACAAACTTTTGCGATTGAGTGAAGTCATGAATTTCTAAGCCTCTAAGTTGTTTTCAAAAGTACGTGAAGCGAAGCTATCCTGTAGGGAATCGCCCGAAACTACCGATGGGAAGGTGTACTGCCTTTCCGAAACAAGTTGATCAAACCAAAGGCGCCCAAGGCACCCAGCCACCCAAAATTGTTGGGGCTATCGCGCCGAGCACTCAAAACTCCAGAATTAGTATCAGCCGGCGTCGATGTGGTATCGGTTGTACCGGTTGTACCCGTTGTGCCGGTGCCTGTTGTACCGGTTGTACCCGTTGTGCCGGTGCCTGTTGTACCGGTTGTACCGCTTGTACCCGTGCCAGTCGTACCAGTTGTACCAGTTGTACCCGTTGTACCCGTGCCAGTCGTACCGCTTGTACCGCTTGTACCGCTTGTGCCGGTGCCAGTGGTATCGGTTGTACCGCTTGTACCCGTGCCAGTCGTACCCGTTGTACCGCTTGTACCCGTGCCAGTCGTACCCGTTGTACCGCTTGTACCGGTTGTATCGGTGCCAGTCGTACCGCTTGTACCGGTTGTATCGGTGCCACTCGTACCCGTTGTACCGCTTGTACCGGTTGTATCGGTGCCACTCGTACCAGTTGTACCCGTTGTACCGGTTGTATCGGTGCCAGTCGTACCCGTTGTACCGGTTGTATCGGTGCCAGTCGTACCCGTTGTACCGCTTGTACCGCTTGTACCGATGCCACTCGTACCGCTTGTACCGCTTGTATCCGTGCCAGTCGTACCCGTTGTACCGCTTGTACCCGTGCCAGTTGTACCGGTGCTTGTACCGCTTGTACCTGTGCCAGAACCGCCACCAGCACCGCCGCCAGCACCGCCCGACTGGGCTGAAGCAGGCACTGCTAAGGAAACCGTTGCTAAACCTAAAGTACAAGCGCTTGCTAAAACAACTTTCAACAATTTAGAAGATTTCATGGTAATGCTTGCTTTTGCATAGAGTGCTGCGATCGCTTGTGATGCCAAAACCGCAGGGTCAAATTGACAGCGTAACGTGCAAATTTTCTAACCTTCGCTGCGGAATAATGAAGGTAAGGGAGCATATTTAGTCCCGTTTCCTGGATTGTTTCCCACGGAAAAATTAGACCGCCGCGTTAACAGTTTATAAGCTATTAGGTATCGTTCAAGTTCGCCATTCATCTTTAGGAATATTTGACAAAATGGCTTTTTATTTCAGGTGGTGGATGAAATTTGATTGAGCGGCCGACTAGCTCAATCAAAATTTGTGTACGGGGGATAAAAAGCGGGTTGATCTGAAAAATTTTGGGTTGAGTAACGAGACATATACGCATCAACCGGGTTTCTGAGAAAAGCGCGCGGTTGTTCCTATAAATTTTCTCCGGCGGCTGGTGCTTTGAGAGAGAAATTATTGATTTTCTCACCGTCAATTTTGGGTTGGGCCTACGCCATAGGAGTTAGTTTAAAATTTTTTTGAGCGCTATTTTTGCTTAACTTGCTGCTGGCAATTTGGGCGCTGACAGAATACCGCTCAAACTTTCCCCGAAACTAAATTATCTCAAAACGCCCGATCGACCGTTTTGATTCGCCAAAACACCTGCGACGGCGCAACAGCAGGGCTTTGGACTGGATTTTGACTAGCCTAAAATAGGAAGGCGAACTGAGGGCTATCCAAGTCGAACCCGCACGAGATTACATTAACCAGCGGCGGCGCACTCGTCAGAATTGCTTGAGAGTGCGATCGGCTAAACTCTGATATAGTAAAGCCCACACTATGCCAGATAGCGCTTATTCCCTAACACATTTCACAAGCAGACATCAAGTATGCTGTATCGAATTATTGCCAGAATGGCTATCTAATGTTCATCGCTTTTTCTACATTCGCAAGTGAAAAAGCCGAAATCAGATTAATGACTGTTTCAGAAAATAAATTCCCCAAATCCGGGCCAACCAGCAACGGCAAGTCACTTCCCTTCGCCATTCAGAAAAATTTTAATATTACATCTGTCTGGGGAATGATAAAAAAGCGGTTTAAAACTTGCTTTTAGAGAGAGGAAAGTAGTTGCTTCATGTATATAACATTAAAATTATGTTTAATAATTAGAGGTCATTATGCCAGAACAACAATTTGATACCTTACCTTCAGAAGCACAAGAACTCCCCCAAGGGGCGAAACAAATTTTTCAGGCGGCTTTTAAGAGCGCTAGCGAAGATGGAATGAGCGCCGATGGTGCTGCTAGCGTTGCTTGGAACAGCGTAAAATCTGAATACGTTCAAGGCGAAGGTGGCACGTGGCATCACAAGGGCGACGATACTAACCAAACTCGCAAATCTGTACAGTCTGGTGGCAATTAGTTATCAGCCATTAGTAATATCGTGTCCGCTAACATAACCCCTATCCCTTGTTTAGTGAGGGCTTCATTCCTCAAATTTTGATGAGAACGAAGACTCCTCACTATCAACCAATTGTAGTGACGTTATTCTAGCGGGCATGATATCATCAGTCATTAGCAATGTACTCATCACTTGTGGTTAATGCTTTACCTTGATACCTGTTGGAATCGCGGTGGTACAGAAGCTAATGCAGTTTGTTAATCGGCTGGTGCATATCCCATTGCAATTCGGCTAAAACGAGCAAGCTAAATACCATTACGGTTCCCGTAAATAGGAAAGACCAACCCTCGGTGTAAGGCACAATCAAAATACCCAACAGGTGAAATAAACTTGCTGCTAAAAGCGCGCGCGATCGCACTGCAAATCCAGTCCCCAAATACCCTATTCCGCTCATTCCCAACCACAGGGGACAGAGATTCGCCAACACTTTTCCCCAACGCAGAAAAATTGCTAAATCGGTCAGCAGCAATCCTAATAACATTAGTATTACCCAACCGTAAAGCACCCAAGCCAGGCGTTCTATTTTGACCCAAGAGTGTGTCATGCTTACCATGGCTGCTGTACCTACGAGGCTGAGCACTGACCACAAACCTGCTTGCAGCATCCAACTCACAGAAAAAAATTGTGCTGTGCCGAAGATGGGTATTAACAGCAAGCTCCAAAGCAAGCAAGTTCGATCGAGACAAGTATAAAATTGTGAATAAAATCTATCTTTGCCAAGGGGAAAGTGAACCTGCCAAAGCCCTTCTAAATCCTGAACCTCGATGTTAAGCTGTTTCCGGCGCAGAGGCGGAACTGAATAATTAAAAAAGGTCATACCTGAAAATATTAAAATTTACCATCATTTGCTTAGGTACTATCTCACCAGCAATCGCTATAATTGCAATCTGTCAATCGGATTAATATAGTTAATTTGATAATCTGTCGGCAGTAAGAGTTCTTCTATCCCACGAGATAAAATAGGAAGAGAGATTGCAGAATTTGATAAAATAGCTCTTGCGACAGATTGCTGGAATATTAGTTATTCGATACTTTTAAAATAGTCAACTTTGTTACAGAATTTATGCTCACTTCATCCCATCCTCTGAAACAGGTATTCCACTGCCCGGAAGAATCGGATTTTTACGCGCACTGCTTGGAAAGTTTAGTGTTAAATGCTAGTGACAATTCTCGAATTATCGTAGAGTTTGGTTCAGGAGAGGGAAGTCCAGTTATTAAGTCTTTGCTGAGAAGTGATTTTGATGGGACAATACAGGGATTTGAGCTAAATAATGTAGCTTGGAAAATTGCTCAGTCTCAAATTAAGGAATATCAACTGAGCGAAAAGTATACTGTCAACAATTGCTCTTTTTTTGATTCGCCTTTATACGAGTCGGCGGATTGTGTAATCTCAAATCCGCCTTACTTGCCGGCGGTGGATGATAAGATTTACCAGCCGCTGTTGCACGGTGGGAGTGATGGCTCGACAATTGCTAAGAAACTTTTATCTTTGGGCTGCGATGAAGTTTTGCTGATGGTTTCTAGCTATTCTAATCCTGTGGGTTTGATAGATTATGCCTTGGATCGAGGCTACTCGGTTGCGAATTTTGAAATTGCACCTTTAACTTTTGGCTATTATAGTTCGGAACCCAAAGTGAAAAGCGCGATCGCCACTCTCAGAGAACAGGGAATGGCTTTTTATTCGGAAAACATCTATCTGTTGGCTGGAGTTTTGTTTAAGAAGCACCAAAAGTCGCAAAGAGATTTGTCGATCGAGCTCATTCAGTTAATGACAGCATTTTAAAATAGAGCGCTGGTAGGCTGCCTCTGAGATGTTGCACCATTGTCAGCAACAGGCAAGATTGTCAGCAACAGGCAAGATGCCTGTTCCACAAGAAATAAACTCTTTGTGGAACAGGCATCTTGCCTGTTCCTCAAAAGCTTATTGAGAACGGTGCAAAATCTAGGGTGCATCAGTCTCTGACCCACCCTACGATATAGCTGTTAATTGTGTTCTGTGGCTTGGATCGATCGCACCACAGCAGCCCCAGCCCGATCGCCGATCGACTTCTCCTGATCGTACCCCAACACCAGCTCCCAAGCGTCCTGCGGGTATCTATCAACCAGCGGGATCGCCACTTCATCCAACATCCAGCGGCCGTGACGCTCGTCTTCTTTGATGTGCAGTTCCCAATAACCCATAGCAGCCTGCGACAGACCCAAACGCTGGGCGGCGGCTAGATAATTGCGGTAAGCGACGGGTCCCGCCACCTCAAAATAAGTGAGTCCGCCGTTGTAGCGCAGAAAATGGCGCTTGCGTTCCGTCAGCAGAAAGTTGTGATTAATGCTTGCGAGCACTTCCCAAGGCACTAAATCGAAGTACGATTCTGGTTCTGTACTCATATCGAATTCAGCCAGCATCTGAGCAAAAAAGGTCGAGTGCTTGCGGGGGAGGCGACCGCCGCCGTATTCTTCCATCAGCACTCGGGTAAGGGTACACTGAATTTCGTTGCCGGCACCGCCGAGGATGCGAGAAAGGCGGCTGGCTTCAACTAAACCGTCGAAAGAGGCGATCGCCAGCAGGTGTTTGTATCCCTCTTCAGTCATGTGTTCCCGCAAATAGCGATCGCTCTCGTTCAAAGGAGGATCGACATCGGCGGCCGCGCGATCGCGCAGGGCTTGCTTGACATCCGGCAATTTTTGCAGCGCTGCAACGTCGATTTGCGCCAGTTCCCACTGCTGCCAAGGTTCCTCTATGCGATCGCGCACGGAACGCAAATAGTGCGATCGTTCGTTATTGTAGCGGCGCAAATCGTCGTACCAAAACAAGTTGAGGCGGTTGATACGGTAAAGTACGCGCTGCAAGAAGCGGTGAGCGGCCTCATCGCCCGGTTGCTGTTGGTAAGCTGCTTGAATTGCATAGGCGATCGCGCTTTCAAAATCGCTGACAAGTAACGGTTTTGCCGCCACCGTCTTGTCTAAATCCTCGACTTCTAGCAAATTGACAAATTGCCGATCGGCTGCTTCGTAATTTGGGGGTGCGGGTTGCTTTTTGGGAAGACTCGGCGAGTCTATTTTGGGGAGTAAATCTGCCGTGTTTTGCATGGAATCAACTTAATTATGACTTTGATTATTGTGCTGCCTGCCCAAACAGCCAACCGTTGCAGATTGCTGAGGATTCTGGCTAATTACTTTCAACATAGCGAATCAGTCAGCCGTATACACCCTTCCATTGATAGAGATTTGACAGAAATCAATTTAGTCACAACTGCCCCGATTCATTCCGAAAGCAGGGTGACTGACGGAGACTTTATCAAACTCCCCAAAGTAATTGGAGCTAATATCTGGGCATCTTTTTGAGCCGGCACTGCTTGCCGCCACGCTTTGATACCTCCTGAAAGGACAACAACATTCAGACTAATATCCTTAATCTTATTAGTCTCATTTCCCGCATATTCTTGGGAATACCGAGCGAGTTTTTCCAACTGTTTGTATGCTTTAACCGATCGCCCTCCTCTGGCACAATAAAGTACAATTATCGGCTGAGGTCGATCTGATTTAACCCTTGCTTTGACAATGGATTGCACCTGCTTGACACCGAACCCTAACTCAATATCAGTTAGGGGAACCAGCGGACTTTCACCGATGCGATCTTCCGCGTATTCTTCGGGCGATCGCACATCGATCAAAATCACTGGTTTCAACTTACCCTGCTGCAATTGAGCAACAGTTACTTGTTTCGTATTTAAACTGGCGATAAAAGTTAGGATGTCCATGTGATGAAATAGGGCAACTGCACC
The DNA here is from genome assembly GCF_036705305.1 of Microcoleus sp. B3-D7. NCBI lineage: Bacteria > Bacillati > Cyanobacteriota > Cyanophyceae > Oscillatoriales > Microcoleaceae > Microcoleus > Microcoleus sp. B3-D7. The sequence goes on from NZ_JAUBUE010000005.1 coordinate 44,071, forward strand.
CACAGAAGCAACACTCGTCAAGCCAAAACCCATAATTGCCAGCAAAAGGCGAGAATAGCGATTAATACCTGGTTTTGCATTTTTATCTAGCATTTTTCATCATCCTTGAAAATGGATAGAACATTTGTCCGACATATCCAGCAGGTATAGAATCCGAGATTCCATATTTATGAGGCATTTTTTTTGCTGGCATATAGATAGTGCCAAATAGCAAATCTAACAGTGGCAACTGAACAGCAAAGTTTTTGTTGTTTATTCCGGGAATTTTACTGTGATGCCAGTGATGAAATTGTGGGGTTGCTACGAACCATTTTAAGCTACCAAATTTTAATTTAATATTAGAATGAATTAAAAACGCGATCGCCGCCGAGTAAAGAGCATAAACCACTAAACTCTCCTTGGTAAATCCCAACCAGTAAAGAGGCATAATTTTGCAAATCTGAGTAAAGAGTTGCTCACAGGGATGCACCCGCACTGCTGCTAACCAATCCATGTGTTCAATGCTGTGATGGACTGCATGGAATTGCCAAAGCCAGGGTACTTCATGCAGTAGTCTGTGAGCAATATAATATGCCATATCTGAAACGATAACTGCTTCGGCCAACTGCAACCAGACAGGTTGAGATGCTACTTTGATTTGCAATTCCGGGTTGAGTAAATTAGTTATCAGCGACACAAATACAGTCACAACAATAGCGCCTGATCTGCCAATAAAGTGACCTGTAAAAAAATATGTGGCATCGGTTGCCCATCCGAGACGGAATATCTTTTGCTTGTGCAAGGAAAAGATTCTTTCGAGGGGAATGAAGATGCAAGCTAAGACGATAAAGCCTTTGACAATTTCAGGTAACATGAGATTCTGATTAATGTCGATATTTACTTAAGCACGTCGCTACTACCAGTAGCGCAGACAGGATTACCATTCTGAAGGATAGGAGCAGGCGGTTGGGTATTTCCAGGAGAATTTGCTCCACACAGAATGGATACAGTAGTCTTCCCTTTGTTAGCTGCTTGGGAAACAGGTACTAAAAATACAGCCCCGACATAGCTAGTAAGATTATTGCTGCGGGCTAGACCATAACTAAACGCAGCATTTTTGGTAGATATGGTTGAATAGTTATAGTTGGTTGTCTGAGTTTTAATGCCGAGGCCTAGGGCATTAACGGAATTGGAAAATGCGCCCTCCTCGGCGTATATTGCTTGTTGACCTTTGTTCATTGAGCTAACATATTGTTTACCTTCTGATTGCTTCGCCTTGCCACCACAACCGACAAAAGAAGGGAGGGCGATCGCACCAACTATTATGCTGCCCAGAGGAAAGTAAATAAAAGTGATCCTCAGTAAGATTCCTACCCATGATTTACGTTTTTTGTCAGGGAGAATATTTTTTTCTGAAGATTCCGCTTTTTTATCGAGTGCATCGAGTTGAGGGTTTGTCTTAAGCTGCATGGTTGTTCTCGATACTGCTTGTTTGTTGAGTGCATCGAGTTGAGGATTTTTTTTAAGCTGCATGGTAGTTGTCCAAATGTGTTAGCAGAGTAGTTTTCAAGTGATTGACCTACTCCCCAGCGTAAACACATGGGGATTCTAGAGTCAAACAGCGAGTGCACGGGTAGCTTGTCTAATATCGCCTAATCGAACAGTCGATGCCAAGAAAAACAAGCAAGTTATTTTTAGCGTCGTTTTCATCCAGTCCATTGAGTGCGGTGGGGCTTGCAAACCTCACCTACTGCGCCTTGCTTCTACTCTATTTCTATTAAATCACGTGCCTATTTGAGAAGTTGAGTGAGTTCTCATCGACTTCTCATCGACTTTTCATTACTCCGTTCCCGGCAGAAAACTATCTACTTCTTTTCTCCCTCATTTCCCCCAAGGGGCAGGGCGGTTTCATTTTTCGTAGGGCGGTGCCTCCGTGTCCGTGCTCTATCGCTGCAATGCCAATGGATCGCGTCGCTGGGGAGGGGTAGGCACGGGGGCACTACCCCTACAAAATCCTGGTTTTTCTGATAATGAAACTGCCCTAGGGGTGGGGGGGTTCTTCCTTCGTGTCCTTAGCATCTTCGCGGTTTAATAATTCCATATTATTTGCCATTTAGCCGATCGCCAAAATACTCCTGATACAACCGACATCTCGGAATGCAATGATTTCCATCCAATTTCACCAACCCCATACTATTTAACTTAAACCCCAATTCTGACCTCACTCTAACTGGCTGGGAAACACTCACAATCTCTCTCATCGCCTCCATTAATTCCGAATATTTCTCTAAATTCCATAAATGTCGCCGCAAATGATCGCTGTAAATTCCCGCTTCAGTTGCAGATTCTTTCACTAACCGATCTAAAGTCACATCTTGACGTGAAATATGATACATTCCTAGCCGCACTAAATAAGGATTTCCGCCCACTAACCCCATCAAGTCTCCAACTTCATTCCCACTCCAATTCAATCCGTGCCGCTTTGCCAAGTCTTGCACTTGCTGAGAATTAAACTCTGGCAATTCAATCGGTAAACCCACATTAAACGGCGATTTATTCACATCCAGCGGGATATAAACTTCCGTCGAATGCACCACAATCAAACGAAACTTTTTCCAAATATCGCGCCGTTTTGCTTCTTCATGCAAAGCTCGCAATAAGCCAAAAAAATCATCAGCAATTTCCGGCGATTCAAACAGGCGATCGCTCTCATCCAAGCCTAACGTCAGAGGTTTTGAGGATTCTGACAGCAAATACTGTTCAAAATAAGCCTTGCAGCACTGATTGCTGCCAATCAAATCCGCCAATTCCCAACACTTGGGCAACTGCTCCAGCATTCCTAACTCTTGACCGATGCTAGCACAAAACCACTGCAAAAATGTATCTGAATTAGCGAAGATTTTCCTATTGGCTAGCTGAAAACTCAGCGCTACCGTGCGAGAACCTTGCTGTTCTGCATGATGCAAAATCCTCGCCATCAAGGAAGTTTTGCCCATTTGTCTGGGTGCTTTTATGCGGATCAGTGCTCCCAGTTGGGCGATCGTCTCGTAACAGCGGGATTCTATCGGAGGGCGATCGATATAAAAACGAGAAGCTATTTCAACTTGTCCTCCCGGCAATTCAGGCGGCGCTGCTGGCAGAGGTTGAATTATTGACTGTTTGGTGCTAGTAATTACTTTCCATTCTACAGCTAATTCATGGTCGGCAGTTAACGATGTGCGACCTTCTTTGATAATCGTTAAAATTTGTGATAATAACTTAAATGAGTCGCCAACACCGCGCCACAGCCAGGGCTGTATTCCTGCTAAATAGCTCAGTAAATCAAAAGAAAGCGGTGTATTTAATTCAAGTAAAATCGGTAAGATGGCGGGTTTATGAGCCGTTGAATTGTGCAATTCTTTGGCTAGCTGCAGTTGTTCCAATATCATTTCGCTCGCGGCCGATTCTTGGGAAATCAGCAACACCAAATAATCGCAACGCTTTAAATATGAGGCTGAGTCGCTGCTGTTGTTAATAAAAAAGACTTCGTGGCCTCCCGCACTCAAAGCTTGGTGTAACTGCTGAGAAAGGGTAGTGTTTGAGGTCGATCGATGGTTGGCGTTAGCGAAGCGATCCGAAGGAAAGCCCTCGAAGACGATCGCCACTTTTGCCCTCACCAGCACTACCTCCTCTGGCTCTGAATTCGCGTCAAAATCGGCTATATCGCGCCATTCCTGGCCCAATCCGCGACAAATTTCGATGAAATTGGCATAATCCACAGGTTTGCCATTCAGAAAATGGCTGACAGTAGATTGCGCCATCCCTAAATCCTCAGCCAGGATTTTCTGACTGGGAAAGCCATTTCTCAGGAGACAGGATTTAACTGCGCGAATGCACTCTTCGCGCACCCTTAGCGATCGTGGCATTGCTTATCACAATCAAAACACTGAAACCATCATAAATGCCAACCGTCCCTAAAGTCGATGAAAAGTCGATGAAAAGTCGATGATTTTTCCAATAACTCAGTCGCCAACTCAAATAGCCACCTGATTAGATTAGAAATAACAAGGTTGAGCTACATCGCAACGAGGTAAAAGCATTGTGCATTCTATCCTAATTTGGTCGCTGGCCTCAGCCACTAATCAACCCGGTTTCGCCTTCACCCCGCCCCTATTCTGGCTGCTGCTCGGAGTTGTGCTTAGTGCGATCGAGCTATTAATCATCAAAACTCAGCCCCAAAAATACAGATTTTACCTGCTAATGATGGGAGCTTCTGCTTTAATTGAATCCTTTATTTTGTGGAGAGGATCTGTAGCATTTCAGTTTAGTTGGGCGAACATAATGTATGAAGATTTTGACTGGCAGATTTTCTACTGGATGGGGATAGCCCTCGCGCTGAGCATCTGGATTCGACCAATTTTTATTGTCCGCAAAAAGTTTGTGATTCCCGAAGCAACCGAAGCGACAACAATCTCCGAAATTTTTCCCGGAGAAACCGGAATGGTGATTTATGAAGGGGCTTCGTGGAAAGCTCGCAATGAAGATTCCCAAGGGGCGATCGCACCCAGACAAAAAGTTTACGTTTTGCGCCGCGAAGGAAACACGCTGGTTGTTGTACCTGACAGATTAATTCACCTCAACAGCTAAATCTGAGTTAGCTCTTTTATGACTCGGCGATTGAAATCGCTTCTTGCCAAACAAAGTCCCTCTCTAAGAGACTAAGAAATCCCTATCAACTATCAACTGTCAACTGTCAACTGTCAACTGTCAACTATTTACCAGGAGATTCATTATGTATCAGTATTTTTTGATGGTGTTGTTTGCAATCACCGGAGTATCCTTAGCCAGCAGCGTCAAAATCGTTCGTCAAGGAGATGAGGCTTTAGTTGAAATTTTTGGAAAGTACGATCGCAAGAAACTCGAACCTGGTTTGACATTTCTGATTCCTTTTGTCGAAACAGTCGCCTATAAACAAACTCTGCGCGAGCAAATTTTAAACTTGCCACCGCAACCATGCATGACGCGCGATCGCCTTGCCATCACCGTTGAGTTTATTGTTTACTGGCGAATAATTGACTTAGAAAAAGCTTCCTACAAAGTGCAGAATCTCAAGGAAGCGATGTTAAATATGCTGATTCTTTCGATTCGGACTCACATTGCGACATTATCTATGGAGGAACTTTACACGGCTCGCCATGAAATCAATAATGCTTTAGTAGAGGAGTTGGATACAGCGACAGATCCTTGGGGTGTGAAGTTTACGAGAGTGGAATTGCGCGATTTTGCGATCGGCAGTAAAGTTGTTCAGCCGACATCCATTGACCGGAAAGAAGTACAAAAGCTGCGAGCTTAGAGATTAGTATTTCCTCGTTTTCCTCGTTACCAGGCTCTTCCTGGTAACGCAGTTCCAGAGGCTCGGCCTCGCCGAATTTAATTCGCCTTGTATATACAATTTAAGGAGACAACACCATGACTAAAAATCAAGAATCAATAGTTCGCAATGCAGCTTGTCGCGGTTGCGGATGCTTATTACTTATAACCGGTATTGGAGTAATTAATGGGATAGCTCTGCCATTTTATCTAAATAATACCAATAGAAGCAAGCAGTCGGAAGCAAAACAGTATGTTAGCTCAATGAACAAAGCTCAGCAAGCAGATTTTGCCGAAAAAAGTGTTTTTTCCAGTTCTGTTAATGCTTTGGAACTTGGGATAAAAACGGAGACAACAAATTACAAGTATTCAGTTCGCGCCACAAAGCAAACTGCTTTTAATTATGGAGTCTCCAAGCAACCACAACTTAAGAGTTATGTCGGCGGTGTCTTTCTAGTTCCTGTTAAAGAATTTGAGCCAAATGCTGCTAAAGATGGAATAACAACAATATCCATATTCTGCAAAGCTGATTCTCCCGGTACAATTAAACCAGCGGAACCCACCTATGAAAATGGTAAAATTGCTTGTGGTCAAGGCACAACAAAAGTGCCAAAATAATCTAACTATACGCAATATAATAACAGTCGATTACCAATATTAAATCGGCCTTCAATTGAGATTTACCGGAGTAAAGTCTTTACTACAAACAGGGAGGATACAAAACTATGAGTCAACAAGATTCTAAATCAGCTAGCCTTTCACCTAATGGTTGCGGATGCTTATTGCTTTTAATGGGCATTGGAGCAATTGGTGCGATCGCTCTGCCAACATTTCTGGGTGATAGCGCGCATGATGAGTATATGACATCCTATATGACATTTCAAGCGCAACAGTATGTTAGCTCAGTGAACCGAGGTCAGCAAGCCTATTTTGCAGAAAAAAATGCTTTTTCCAGTTCTGTTAAGGCTTTGGGAATTGGCATTGAAACAGAGACAACACATTTCAAGTATTCAATTCGTGCCACTAAGAAAGCAGCATTTAATTATGCAGTAGCAAAGGGAAACAAGTCCAAAAGTTATGTCGGTGGTGTTTTTGTGGTTCCTGCTAAAAACTTTGAGCCAAATGCTGCTAAAGAGGAAATAACTACAACGTCAATATGGTGCGTAGCTGATTTTCCCGGTACAATTAAACCAGCGGAACCCACCTATGAAAATGGTAAAGTTGCTTGTGGTCAAGGCACAAAACAATGGTCCGAATAATCTAACTATACGCAATATAATGACAGTCGCTTACAATATCAAATCGGCCTTCAATTGAGATTTACCGGACTAAAGTCTTTACAACAAATAGAGAAAATACAAAACAATGAGTCAACAAAATTATAAATCAACTAGCATTTCACTTGATGGTTGGGGACGCTTATTAGTTGTAATCGGGCTTGGAGTAATTGTTTCGTTCCCTGTGCGATTATTTCTGACTAGGGTTAGGATCGTAAAGGAATCGGAAGCCTACGAGTCTGTTAGCTCAATAAACCAATGTCAACAAGCCTATTTTGCAGAAAAAAGTATTTTTAGAACTTCTGTTAAAGCGTTAGGAATTGGCCTGAGAACCGAGACAAAAACTTACCAATATTCACTACTAACCACAAAAACAGCAACATTTAATTATGCAGTTTCAAAACAAAAAGACCTTAAAAGCTATGTCGGTGGTGTGTTTGTAATTCCTGCTACACAAGTTGAATCAAATGCTTCTAAAAATAAAATAGCGACCATATCTATATTGTGCAAAGCTGATTCTCCTGGTACAATTAAACCACCAGCACCCACCAATCAAAATGGTAAAATTGCTTGTGCTACAGGCACCATAGAACTGAAAAACTAATCTAACTAGAGGCTAGATAATGACAGTCGATTACCACTATCAAATCGGCGGCAGTCTCCCGCAAAATGCACCTACTTATGTAGTGCGACAAGCTGACTCAGAACTTTATCAAGCACTCAAAGCCGGAGAGTTTTGTTACGTGCTCAATTCTCGACAAATGGGCAAATCCAGTTTGCTAGTGCGAACTGTACAAAAACTCTCGGCTGATGGGATTGCCTGTGCTACGATCGACCTTTCGGACATTGGCAACCAGCAAGTCTCTCTAGATAAGTGGTACGGCGGCGTCGCTTACAAACTCTTGTGCAGCTTCAACCTGTTTAACCCAGTCGAGTTTATGACTTGGTGGCGGGAGAGAGAGTTGATGCCGCCGGTGCAGCGCTTAGGAGAGTTAATTGAAGAGTTGCTGCTGGTAAAAATTTCTCAAAACCTGGTCATTTTTATTGATGAAATTGATAGCGTTCTGAGTTTTCAAGAACCGCTAGACGATTTTTTTGCATTAATTAGATGTTGCTACAATAAACGCGCTCACAATTCAGAATACCAGCGCATTACATTTGCTTTGCTGGGAGTAGCTACGCCGTCTGATTTAATTAGCGATGCAACTCGCACGCCCTTTAATATCGGTTTACCTATTGAATTGCACGGTTTTAACTTACAGGAAGCTCTGCCTTTAGCCAAGGGATTTGAGGGAAAAGTAGACAATCCTCAAGAGGTTTTAAAAGAGATTTTGGACTGGACTGGAGGGCAGCCATTTCTTACTCAAAAGCTTTGCAAGCTGATTCTGCACCATGTAAAAAGCTTAGATTCGGATTCTATTATATCAGACTCAACGGATGAAAGCAAAACTGAAAACTTTACTACAAATCAATTATTAATTAGCGAGATAGTGCAATCACATATTATTGATAATTGGGAATCGTCCGATGAACCAGTACACATCAAAACAATTCGCGATCGCCTTCTCAGAAGTCAGCACCGCGCCAGTAGGTTATTAGGGCTATATCAAAAAATATTGGCACTTTCAGAACCCCCATTGTTAAGGGGGGCAGGGGGGACCTGCGCCGATGATACTCCCGAACAAACTGAATTGCGGCCCAGCGGAAATCAGCAATTTTCAGAACTCCCGTTGTTAAGCGGGGGTGGGGGAATCTGGGCGGATGATACTCCCGAACAAACAGAATTGCGGCTGAGCGGATTAGTAGTAAAACGAGCCGGAAAATTAACCGTATCCAACCGCATTTACGCAGCTATATTCAGCCATGACTGGGTAGAAAAAGCACTCGGCGACTTGCGCCCCTATGCCGAATCCCTAACAGCATGGATAGCTACAAATTGTCAAGACGAATCTCGCTTGTTGCGCGGTCAAGCACTGGAAGATGCCCGACAGTGGGCGGCAAATAAAAGCTTGAGCACCCAAGATTATCAATTTTTAGGTGCGAGTCAAGAAGCGGAATTTTCCAAATTGCGCGATCGCGAAAAACAAACTCAAACTGAAATTGAACAACTGCGCCGCGAAAAAAAGTTACTAGAGGAACTAAGCGAAGCACAAAAGCAGAAAAAAGCGATTGCAGTTAAACTTTGGCGCGAGCAACAACTGAGAGTGCAAACAGTTACAGGAGCCGCAGTCCTATTAATATCCATCCTGATAGTAGCTTTTTGGGTAAAACCGTCAATAGAAGAAAGAAACAACAAAATTCTCACTCTCAGTTTGCTATCAGAAACGCTATTTGCCGCAGATAAAAAAGAAGAAGCTTTGCTAGAAAGCATCAGAGCTGTTACAGAAATGAAACGATCGCTCGGAGTCAGCTCAGATATTCAGATGCGAGTGGCGATCGCCCTCGAACAGGCAGTTTACAACTTTCGGGAACGCCGCCGCTTGCAGAGTCAAGCGAGTACCCTCGCTTTCGTAAGTTTCAGTCCCGACAGTCAAACACTTGTGACTGCTACCGATGATAATTATATCAAGCTTTGGCAAACTAATGGATCTTTGCAAGCAACATTGACCGGACATACTGATAAAATTAGAAGGGCAATTTTTAATTCTAGCGGTCAGATCATTGTCTCGGCCAGCGACGATCAAACTGTCAAAATTTGGCAAAGAAATGGCGAATTGCTTCATGATTTAAAAGGACACAGCGGTCAAATAACAAGCGTCTCTTTGAGTCCAGATGGTAAAATTATTGCTTCAGCAAGTACCAATGGAACAGTTAAACTATGGAAAATAAACGGGGAAGAATTGTCAAGTTTAAAAGTTGAGCGAGGTTGGATAACCAGCGCCAGTTTTAGCCCTGACGGTCAGATAATTGCTGGGGCTTCCACTGATGGCACTGTTAAACTTTGGAGTTTGAGAAAGCTTGCGGAAAAAATGCAAAAACAGCAGTCAATAGAAGCCAGCACCGATATCAAATTGCTCCGAACTTTACAGATGGAAAGTGATAAAATTATGAGTGTAACTTTCAGTCCAGACGGAGCAATGCTGGCCGCTGCAAGTGCTGGAGGAACTGCGAGAATTTGGAGCAAAGACGGCACACCGCTAAGTATTTTCAAGCATACAAGTGGAGTGACAAATATCAGCTTTAGTCCCGACAGTCAAATGTTGCTATCTGCAAGCACAGACAAAATGGTGAGGCTGTGGAACATTGACGGTACGTTGCTCCAAACTTTAAAAGGTAACAAGGATGCTGTTTGGAGTGCGAGTTTTAGTCCAGACGGCAAAGCGATCGCTACTGCTAGTGCTGACGGTACGGTGATGCTGTGGAATTTTAATCTAGACGATTTGTTGCTGCAGGGTTGCGATGGAGCCCGCAATTATTTTCAGACAAATCCGATCGCAAATCCAAACAATCGCCACCTCTGCGATGGGATTGGAACTCAGTCGGAACTCACGCAAAAAAAACCGGGTTAAGAGTCAAAATCTTGAGTTTGGCAGCAAAGTATCTAGGCAGAAACTGGCTTTTTGACCGCCCCTGCGTCTAGGGCTGATATCGTTAAAATTGGTAGCAGGTAATAGGTAATAGGTCAGCCCGATCGGTGTATTCAACTCTAGAACAAAAGTACCAGCGCCTGCAAAAAGACTTAAGAAATGGAGTCATCGCTCTTGGTGGCATTTTCTGCACGGGTACTCTCTGGTATTGCCTGGTGGAAAAATGGTCTTTGCTCGATGCCGCTTACATGACAGTCTTTACCCTAGCCACTGTCGGCTACGGGGAACTTCAGCCCCTCGGGAAACGCGGGCGAATGTTTACCATATGCCTGATTTTGATGGGTGTGATTGTGATTGGTTTCATCGTCAACCGCTTTACAGAAGCGCTGATTGAAGGATATTTTCAAGAAGGAGCAAGAATTAGGCAGCAGCGACGATTGGTAGATTCTTTGATCGGGCATTACATTCTCTGCGGTTTTGGGCGTACTGGCCGCCAAATTGCCTTGGAATTTCAGGCCGAAAACATCTCTTTTGTGGTGATAGATTCGGCAGTACATTCGGTTGAGTCAGCTTTGGCACTGGGGTACACGGCTGTCCAAGGAGACGCGACTTTGGACGAAATTTTGCTGAGTGTGGGGATCGATCGCGCAATTTGCATAGTAGCAGCTTTGCCTTCGGATGCCGAGAATTTATACACTGTCATGTCAGCGAAAACTCTGAATCCGAAGGTACGGGCGATCGCCCGCGCCACCACAGAAGAAGCGGTAAAGAAGTTGCAGCGGGGCGGCGCCGATGCAGTCGTATCCCCCTACATTACCGGGGGAAAACGCATGGCGGCGGCGGCTTTGCGGCCTCAAGTTATGGATTTTTTAGACGGTGTTTTGACGGGCACCGATAGTTCTTTTTACATGGAAGAATTTTTGGTCGATCCCAATAGTTGTGTCTACGTTGGGGAAACTTTGAGAAATGCCAAGTTGCGATCGCAATCGGGGGCCTTGGTTTTAGCAGTGCGGCGCGCTGGCGGGACTTTGATTGTCGGGCCTACCGGAGAAACTGTGATCGAAGGAGGAGATATGCTGATTTGTTTGGGTACTGCTGAACAACTGCGAACTCTCAATCAAATCCTCAGTCCCCTGAGTTTTCGCCTCCCCCGGCCCCCGAACTAATACCAGGTCATGTTTCTAGTCAGGAATGCAAGCCCTCTCTCGATCAATGCTTCCCAGAAAAAATATTGACTGTTGACTGTTAACTGTTGACTGTTGACTGTTGACGGGCGGGTCGAAAAACTCAATGGTTGAGTGTTAAATGTTGACTCGATTTTATTATTCCGATGCAACCGGAAACGATATGAATTTAAAAAATTCACAATCTCCACCACACAAGGAATTAGGGCAAATAAAAATGCTCTCGGCTACTTTGCCGAGAGCATTTTTGAGCAGTTAAACTGCGTTTTGAGCACAGTTTGATCTCACTCATAGACTAAAGCGTAGACAAAAATCGCTGAAACCCAAAGCCGATGGTGGGATTTGAACCCACGACCGTTCGATTACGAATCGAATACTCTACCCCTGAGCTACATCGGCACAGACAATTTTGAATTATAGCACAACCTAAGCGAAAAAAGCAAGGAGTTGTAGAATTTAATTCAAAACTCCACAACTCCTAGCTCACCAACAGTTAAACGGTCACTTCCGCGTCAGTTGAGCCGCCTCTGGCCCCGGAATAAACTAAACCCCGCTGCATATCCAGCGTCAGCATAGTTCCGTCCCGAATTACGCGCGTGGCATTCTTTACGCCCACCATCACCGGCACGCCCAAGCGCAAACCGATAATCGCGGCGTGAGAAGTCAAACTGTCCTCCTCCGTCACCACACCTGCGGCTTTCCGAATCATCTCGACAAAAGCGACGCTTGTGTGTTCGACTACCAAAATTTCTCCAGCGTGGAAATTGCCTACATCCGCAGCAGTGCGAGCAACCCTGGCCATGCCACTCACCGATCCCAAACCGACACCGGTGCCTTTGCCTAAAACTGCTGTCACTACTTCAACTTTGATCAAATCCGTCGATCCGGCAACCCCTTGCAGAGTACCGGCGGTCATCACCACTAAATCTCCGTCGGACACTAACTCTTTTTCCTGGGCGACAGTCATGGCAGAGTGAAATGTCTGGCCGGTGGAGGGCAAATCCAACACCAGCAAGGGTTTTACTCCCCATACTAATTGCAGTTGTCGGGCTACGTCTACGTGAGGAGTAACTGCCAAAATCGGAGTTTTGGGTCGGAACTTGGAGACATTTCGGGCTGTAGCGCCGGTTTTGGTCAGCGTCATGATCGCCGCCGCGTTCAATTGTTCGGAGATTTGGCTGACTGCTTGGCTGATGCCGTTGGGGATAGATCGACCAATATCTTCTACATTCCTAATATTCCGTTTAATTCCTTCCTTCTCCATCCGCACCGCAATTCTCGCCATCGTCGCCACCGCTTCGACGGGGAACTTGCCGACAGCAGTTTCATTCGAGAGCATCACGGCATCAGTTCCGTCGAGAATCGCGTTGGCCACGTCGGAAATTTCGGCGCGGGTGGGACGGGGATTGTTGACCATGCTGTCGAGCATCTGGGTAGCGGTAATTACCGGAATACCCAGGCGGTTGGAGGTAGCAATCAGGCGCTTTTGCAAAATCGGCACGTCTTCGGCGGGTAGTTCTACTCCCAAATCGCCGCGGGCGACCATCACCCCGTTGCAAAGGGTGAGAATTTCCTCCATTTGTTCGATCGCCTCGTGCTTTTCGATCTTGGCAATCACCGGTACTTGCTTGCCAGCACTGGCAATCAACTCTTTAATTTCGAGCACATCTTGGGGATTCCGCACAAAGCTCAGGGCTACCCAATCGACACCTTGGTCGAGGCCGAACATTAAATCTTTGCGGTCTTTATCAGTCAGCGCTTTAATTGACAGGTAAACTCCCGGAAAATTCACACCTTTGTTGTTGGAAAGCGGCCCGCCGACGACCACGCGGCAGTACAATTCCCGCGCCGCGCGGTCTACTTTTTCCACCAGCATTTCCACTTTGCCGTCGTCAAGCAGAATCACTGAACCCTCTGGAACTTCGTCTGCTAGGGGGTCGTAGGTGACGGAAGAAATGAGTTCGGTACCTGGAACCTGACGGCTGGTGAGAATGAAAGGATCGCCGTTTTTGACAACTATAGAGCCTGTCTCAAAGCGCCCTAAACGAATTTTCGGGCCTTGGAGGTCTTGGAGGATGGCAACCGGCTGGTTGAGTTCAAAGGATGTTTGCCGGATTAAGCGAATGCTGCGCTGGTGGTCTTCTTCTGTTCCGTGGGAAAAGTTGAGTCGCAAAGTTGTGGCACCGGCTTCTATGAGCTGGCGCAGCACTTGTGGGTCCGAAGTTGCTGGGCCAATGGTGGCGACGATTTTAGTCCGGCGTAGGGCTTTTGGCAATTGCATCAGCGGTGTTCTGGGGAGGCAGGTGGATTATTTCTTGTTTAAATTTCGGCTAACGTTTCATCTTTGCACTACAAGCAATGACGCTAGTCTCAAGTCTTAAAAATTTTGATACTCGTCAAAAAAAAAGCAGGTATTGAACAATATATAGAATATCTGACTTTTTACCGATCGGTAATCTTTTCTTGGGGAGCGCCCTTTTTTGCAAATTTTTCCCCTCTCCGGCTTGACATAAATACAGACATACCCATTGATTTTGTTTCTTCTGCTGAGATCTTTTGGGTAATTTAGGACTGCTATCCTTGTACGACAGCAATACTTTGCTGTTTGTTCAGACGCTAGTTTCGGGCGATCGGACTCTGTTCTTTCATAAAACTTTACTATTGTCCGGCTTGTATCTTATACTACGCAAGTGTGAAATATTAAGGAGTCTTAACAAAGATGTCGGAGGCAGGACGGCCGCTGACAGTGCCGAAAGAGTTTCTGAGTCCTCCCGGTGACTTTAATCCGACACTGCTGCTATTTTTGAGTGCAGTAGCGATTATCGTGATTTCTAACTTGGGTTTCTGGTGTTGGGGATGGCCGCAGTGGTGCTGTTTTACGCTGAACGTGTTGGCTTTGCACATGGCTGGAACTGTGATTCACGATGCGTCTCATAATGCGGCCCATCGCGATCGCACAGTTAATGCTATTTTGGGACACGGTAGCGCGCTGATGTTGGGTTTTGCTTTCCCGGTGTTTACGCGGGTACATATGCAGCATCACGCCCACGTTAATGATCCAGATAACGATCCAGACCATTATGTTTCGACCGGCGGGCCTTTGTGGTTGATTGCTGCGAGGTTTTTTTACCACGAGATTTTCTTTTTTAAGCGCAAACTGTGGCGGAAATACGAATTATTGGAATGGTTTCTCAGCCGTTTGTTTGTGATCGCGATCGTGTATATCTCGATTCAGTACGACCATTTAGGTTACGTGCTGAATTTCTGGTTTTGTCCTGCTATGGTGGTGGGATTAGCCTTGGGGTTATTTTTTGATTATTTGCCGCACCGTCCGTTTCACGATCGCGATCGTTGGAAAAATGCCAGAGTATATCCTAGTCCTCTTCTAAATATCTTGATTTTGGGGCAGAATTATCATCTGATCCATCACTTGTGGCCTTCGATTCCTTGGTACAATTACAAGCCTGCTTATGAGGCTGTGAAGCCGCTGTTGGATGAGAAAGGTTCCCCTCAAAGTTTGGGAATATTGGAAGGCAAAAAGGACTTTTGGAATTTTATATATGACATCTTTTTAGGGATTAGGCTGCATCACAAGAAAGCGTCTGATTGACAAAAAACCCGGCTTCTCAAAGAAACCGGGTTTTTTTTATAATAAAAGCTTTTAACCATATATTCCCAGGGCAGGTTTTGAACTGTATCAAGTCCCGTAAAAAATAAACCCACCTGTAATGGTGAGTTAACTTTTAAATCAAGCCCAAAGTGAATCTATTATTTTTCTCCAACCACCGCCACTGCTAAATTCCTATCGGGGCGCAAATTTTGAGCTCCCCGCAAATAAGGATGATAAATTTCAGTATGTGCCGGCCAATTGACGTGAATTAAAAACCGGATGCAGCGTTCCAAAGCACCCTCAACGTGCATTTGCTGTACGTCCAACAAAGGAACATTACACCAGTGAGGACGTTCGCGGGCGATCGCGGCCGGAAACACAGCATCTAAATCGCGAGTAGCAGAAAACGTAGCACTAATAATTAATTCTGGATTTATATCATTTTTTGCTTCTAATTCATCTAACAATTCTCTTACGGCTTCTCGAATTGCTTCCACCGAATTCTCGCTGGCAGTTGTTGCCCCGCGAATCGCCCGCACTTGCCACTCCACGCAAATTTCCTCCATTTTTTGTCAGTTGTTATCGCTCATTAGTCATTAGTCGTTAGTGATTAGTCACTAATAAGTAGTTATACTAAATTAGGCTTAAATACCCACTTTATTTCTTAGTCCGCCCTTGAGTGGAGTTCGTTTGTGTAGTTTGACCTCAAACTCGTAGGCGAAGCCAGCGCGAAGCGCTTATGACGGGCGAAGCACCACATTTGAGTTTGAGGTCAACAGATTTCAATCGCCCAATCATCCAGGGAGTAACTAATGACTACTGACTCCTGACCAATGACTAATTTATTTA
The DNA here is from genome assembly GCF_036705305.1 of Microcoleus sp. B3-D7. Classification (NCBI taxonomy): domain Bacteria; kingdom Bacillati; phylum Cyanobacteriota; class Cyanophyceae; order Oscillatoriales; family Microcoleaceae; genus Microcoleus; species Microcoleus sp. B3-D7. The sequence continues at coordinate 59,846 of NZ_JAUBUE010000005.1, forward strand.
ATCACGGGCGATACATCCACAGCGGCAAACCGCTAGTAGAAAGCTCGAATTCCAGCACATTATTGTAAGCTGAAAGCCCGGATATATCCAGACTACTCCCCAAGACGCGATTTAGGAAAGGTTTTTGTTTTTCTAGGGTGCAAGACTCGGTTTTTTCCGGGTCGAGGCCTGCGAGTTCGGCTGCAAGGCGACGAGCGTCCTCTTCTGTTCCCAGTCGATCGACCAAACCCAATTCTAAGGCTTGCTGGCCGGTAAAAACCCGACCGTCGGCAAAACTTTTTACTTTATCAACAGCCAAGTTCCGGGCTTCAGCAACGGTTTCCACGAATTGCTGGTAGCTGGTGTCGATCAAGTCTTGCAGAATTTGCTGTTCCGGATCGGTCAATCCTCGATCGAATGCCAAGATATCTTTATACGGGCCAGATTTAATCACCTCAAAAGAAACGCCTACTTTTTCTAACAGGCGTTCTATATTGTTGCCCCGGATAATCACGCCAATGCTGCCAGTAATTGTACCGGGATTAGCAACGATATGCTCGGCTCCCATGCCGATGTAAACTCCGCCAGAAGCTGAAATATTGCCGAAACTGGCGACAATTTTGACTTTTTCGCGCAAACGCTTGAGCGCGCTGTAAATTTCCTGGGAATCGCCCACAGTGCCGCCGGGGCTGTCTATCCGCAGCAGCAAGGCGGGAAATTTACGTTCTTCTACGGTTTTGAGAGCTTCTAGCACTCGTTTACGGGTTTCTCCGGCAATGGCTCCGGTGATTTCGATACGGGCGATTTGTTTGCGGTAGCGGGGCTTGAATGGCCAAATCATGGGCAGTGTACAGGCAATGTTACGGATTTTTGTAGCTAACTTCTTATAGTGTGCCTTATTCATCGGGGTAGATGTTGTGCTTGTGTTCGCAACAGGCAAGGTGCCTGTTGCACAAGAAAATTCTCGATTGTGGAACAGGCATCTTGCCTGTTCATAATTGCCGCAACAGGCAAGATGCCTGTTCCACAACAAAATCAAGGTGGAACAGGCATCTTGCCTGTTCATAATGGCCGAGGTTGGTGCGATCGCATTTAACTCAACACCAATATATAATTGTAAAAAATGCTTAACAAATCTACATCATTCTCGTGAGAGCCACTCTCATCAATTATTTGGAGTCTCCGCCATGCAGTTAAAACTTACCGATTCAAAATTGCCTTTTGCCCCGCTGTTGCTAATTGCGCCGTTTTTCCTGTGGGGAACCGCGATGGTAGCGATGAAGGGGGTGATGCCGCACACAACGCCGCTGTTTGTGGCTGTCGTGCGTTTGATACCTGCGGGTGCGTTGGTGCTGCTGGCGGCGGCGCTGATGGGAAAAGCGCAGCCGCAGGGTTGGAAAGCTTGGCTGTGGATTTCGCTGTTTGCTTTGGTTGACGCTACTTTGTTTCAAGGCTTTTTAGCTGAAGGTTTGGCGAGAACCGGTGCGGGTTTGGGTTCGGTGATGATTGATTCTCAGCCGCTAGCTGTGGCGATTTTGTGTTTGTGGCTGTTTCAAGAAAAAATTGGTTTTTGGGGCTGGTTGGGATTAGTTATTGGCGTTGCGGGCATCAGTTTGATCGGGTTGCCGGATGGCTGGATTTTGGGGCTTTTTCATCCTGAAAACAGGCAGGTTTCTGGGGGTATCGAACAGTTGTTTCAGGGTGGAGAATGGTTGATGCTGTTGGCGGCTTTGTCGATGGCTGTGGGTACGGTTTTGGTGCGCTGGGTTTGCCGTTATGTTGACCCGGTGGTGGCGACGGGCTGGCACATGATTTTGGGCGGTTTGCCGCTGTTGGCAATTTCGGCTGCAACTGAGTCTGAGCAGTTTGTGAATATCGATTTTTCCGGCTGGATGGCGTTAGGTTATTCTACTGTGTTCGGAAGTGCGATCGCCTACGGTTTGTTCTTTTATTTTGCTTCTACCGGCAGTCTAACCAGTTTAAGTTCTCTTACCTTTCTTACGCCTGTTTTTGCTTTGCTGTTCGGCAATTTGTTTTTGGGCGAAGTCCTCAATCCGCTGCAATCGATGGGAGTTGGGCTGACTTTGGTGAGTATTTATTTGATTAATCAGCGGGATACTTTGGGTGAGAAATTGCGAAAAGTGCGGCACGGCGAAGCGAGTGCAGAAGTAGAAGCAACAGGATTGTTAGAGCCGTCTGAGTTGAATTCTGTAGAATTACCCGTGCAGTTGCGGGTTAGCGAATTGGAATCAGAAGTTTAGATTGAGATTGGGTTCCCGACGCAATTAACTGTGTCCAGCAAAACAGCTTAATTTACATTAAAAATCCTCGTCGGGTTCTACAGCAATATTTCGGTCCTCAATTTCTTCTATAAAGAATTTGAAACTAGGATTGTCTGGGTAACTGGCTATTAAAACCTTCTGCTTGCAATATTTGCGGGCTATTTGTCGATAGTAGTCAGGATTTTTAGCATTGCGATCGATTGTAAAACCATCTTTTCTAAGTTGGTGGTTTAACGTATCCAGACAATTTATCAACTTAGCTTTTTTCTTATCTGTATAGTACAACGGCAGCAACCAGCACTCAATAGAATGTACTGATATGGCAAATACGATCCGATGTTCGTATTTGGTGTAAAAATCTTCCCCTATCAAACTTTTAAACTTATCTATGACTTTTTCAATCAACTGCCGAGGAGTCCACTCACCATTTTCATCTTGCTTGGCGATATTATAATCTTCTGAAACATCAGTATCTATTTGGATAATAATATAATCGATAAATTGAAATGCTTCCTTAAAGTTATTTGACTCGCAGTAAGCAAAAACTTGACTCCAACCTCCATAGCTATGAGATTTATTCTCATTATCTTTATCTCTTTCTGGTTGAAGGGGTCTAATATCTATATCCGGGTTATTGAAATATCCTGCTAAAATACTTTCAATAACAATCTGGTCAGTTAATCCCTCTGTAATTAATCCAAAATTAGTCATATTAAAAATTCTTAGGAAGTCCTCCGATATAGCCCCTCAAAAAAGCCTCTGATAATTTTACAGGTTCCTGTCCATCGATAGTTTTAGGTTTGAGAATGCGTCTAGCTTTAGTATGTCCTAATTGGTTTCGATAAATGACAAACAGCCGCTGTTCCTCATCATCTAAATCTAAACCGTCCAAAACAGCCGGGTTGTGGGTTGTAAATATAACTTGTTTGTCTGGTTTTTTTGCTAATTCGACTAATTCTTGCATTAATCTGCGACACAATCGGGGGTTGAGAGAAGCATCAATGTTATCTATTGCAAAAAATTTAGGAGTGAGATCGCTAATGAACAAGGCAAAGTAAAAGAGTAAAAATAAAAAGCCTTCATTAGAGCTTTTTTGGTCGAAGTAAGTTAAATCTGTATCTAAATATTTATCTTTTATTTGGAGAGAACTTTGCAGGGGTGATAAATCTTCAGGCACTTCAAAATCTCTAAACCAATCTATTAATCGCAACTTTTCTTTAATTTGATTGAGTTTATCTTGGTTTGTTTCTGAGTTCAAAAACTTTATAAGTTTAAACAAGCCTTCACCATTAATACCTAATGGTTGAATTTGTCCTTCTTTTTCAAAAGTTCGTAAGGCGTGGTTTTCAGGAGAGTAAATTGTAAATTTAATTAATTTAGAATGATAAAAAGAATTGTTCAACAATATTTTTAATACTAATGCAATATTTTTTTCCACTTCTTCTATACTGAAATTTTCTCTTTCTAAGGGTGCCATCTTTAAAATTTCATTTATTTTTTTTTGAAATGTTTGTTTTTTTGATCTTTCAGCAACCTCTTGTGCAATTTTATTAAATAATATAATATCTTCGGCTGTACCTGAGTTGGGAGCAACATTTTTCAAATAAAATTCTGGAGCGCTCACGATGTTTTTATTAACCCATTGAGAATAGGGAGAGTTGTCATTATGTAAAATACAACTAAATTTTTCTCCATCATTTTCTTTAAGATCAATTTTGATATCTTTAATCAAATTGTCAATTTCAAAAGCCGATCGCATAAATTGAGGTTCTGTAACTCTGATGCCCCGAGAAGCTAAAAACTCGTTATCCAGCTTGTCATCAGCAGCCGCAGAAGCCAGGGCGATCGCCTCTAGAATATTGCTCTTGCCACAACCATTTTCACCAATCAATACGGTGACTCGTCCTAATTCTAGCTTCAGCTTTTGAATGGACTTATAATTTTCGATTCTGACTTCTCCAATCATAATTCAATCCCATATAATCTTAGTGTACTCATTGTATCTCCGATCGCATGGATCTCAAGGAACGCCTGCACAGCCATCTGATTCAAATTGTACGCGATCGCAATCCATACCTCGCATCCGAAGGGCATTTTTATGCTCAGCAATACATCCGCGAACAGTTGGCACAGTGGGGGACTGTAGAAATTGACGATTTTTCCGTGCGCGGCCGAATTCATCACAATTTGATTTTGGATTTACCCCCCCTCAGTCCCCCCCTTGCTAAGGGGGGGAAGCAAGAAGAATCACCCGCAGCTTCGGGGGGGAAGCAAGACAATCTAGGTATTGAAAAGCAGATTAAAAAGCGGTTGCCGCCGATCGTAATTGGTGCTCATTACGATACTGTACCCGGATCGCCTGGGGCCGATGATAATGCTACTGGTGTGGCTGTTTTGCTGGAACTCGCAAGGGATATCGCATCTGGGCCGCTCAAATATCCAGTGCAATTAGTCGCCTTCGATATGGAAGAATACGGTTATTTGGGAAGCAGTCATCATGCAGCTAAATACAAGCAACAGCAAGAGTCAATCCGGTTAATGATTTCTTTGGAGATGTTGGGTTATTGCAACCACAATCCTAATTCTCAAACCTATCCCGCTGGCTTGAAATATTTTTATCCAAATAGTGGCAATTTTATTGCTTTAATTGGCACTTTGCAGACCGTTCCCGATTTGATTAATTTGAGTGGCAAAATTCGCAAATCTGGTCAGCCCTGCGAGTGGCTGCCGGTGCCGAATCGAGGTTTAATTGTGCCGGATACTCGTCGCAGCGATCATGTTCCTTTTTGGGATAATGGTTATCCGGCTATTATGGTGACTGATACTGCTAATATGCGAAATCCGCATTATCATCGAGAAAGTGATAGGATTGAGACTTTGGATTTGGATTTTCTGGCTGGTGTTTGTCAGGGGTTAGTCAAGGGCATTCGACATCTATAATTAACGCGAGCGAGCCCCTGCTAGTTTGAGCGACCATAAATTATGACTTTTATGAACCGAAGTTATGAGTTTTATGAATTGACTCGAACAGAAGTTGGGTCAATAATTGTAAATTAATCAAGCAAAAATATCAAAAAAAAGAGATATGAATCCTAATTATCCCGATCGCACTCGCTGGCAATTTTGGATCGATCGCGGTGGCACTTTTACTGATATTGTCGCCAAGAGCCCCGACGGTAAGTTAGTCATTCACAAGCTGCTATCGGAAAACCCAGAACGCTACACCGACGCCGCAGTTCAAGGAATTCGCGATATTTTGAGAATTCCCGCCGGCGCAGCGATACCCGCCGCCGAAATTGAAGCGATTAAAATGGGGACGACGGTGGCGACAAATGCTTTGCTGGAACGAAAGGGCGATCGCACAATTCTGTTAATTACTAAAGGTTTCGGCGATGCGCTGAGAATTGGCTATCAAAACCGCCCGAATATTTTCGCCCGTCACATTGTTTTGCCCCAGATGCTCTACGATCGAGTTATTGAAGTTGCGGAACGCTACAGCGCTCAAGGTGAGGAGTTAACTGCTGTCAATCCCGAGTTTATCCCGTCTTTGCAGCAAGCATACGATGAGGGAATTCGCAGTTGTGCGATCGTATTTATGCACGGCCACCGCTACTCGGAACACGAACAACAAGTTGCTAAAATAGCGAAAGAAATTGGCTTTACTCAAATTTCAGTATCTCACGAAGTTAGCCCGCTGATGAAATTAGTTTCGCGGGGAGATACTGCGGTTGTCGATGCTTATTTATCTCCGATTTTGCGGCGTTATGTCGAACAAGTAACCAGTCAATTAAGAGAGGCAGAGCCTCTGGATATGGGTTCTCAGGCACAGCCTGGGAACGAGGCTGTTGGGGCGGGCACCGGGGCAGCGTCCCCTAAATTAATGTTTATGCAATCGAACGGCGGCTTAGTGGACGCGGCACAATTTCAAGGAAAAAACAGTATTTTATCCGGGCCTGCTGGGGGAATTGTCGGTGCAGTTCAAACGAGCAAAAAGGCAGGTTTTGATAAAATTATTACCTTTGATATGGGCGGAACTTCGACAGATGTTGCCCATTTTAACGGCGAATACGAACGCGAATTTGAGACGGAAATTGCTGGGGTGAGATTGCGATCGCCCGTGATGGCAATTCACACTGTAGCAGCCGGCGGCGGTTCAATTGTCTTTTTTGACGGGGCTCGCTACCGCGTCGGACCGGAGTCTGCAGGGGCTAATCCTGGGCCCGCTTGCTATCGCAAAGGCGGCCCCTTGACGGTGACTGATTGCAATGTGATGTTGGGGAAAATTCAACCGGATTTTTTCCCCAAAGTATTTGGATTGAATGGAGATTTGCCGATCGCCCCTGACGTAGTAAAGCAAAAATTTGGGCAATTAGCGGGGGAAATTGGGGGCGAGAGGACGGCCGAAGAGGTGGCGGAGGGTTTTTTGGCGATCGCGGTGGAAAAGATGGCAAATGCTGTCAAAAAAATCTCGCTTCAGCGCGGTTACGATGTTTCGGAGTATACATTGTGCTGTTTCGGCGGTGCGGGCGGTCAACACGCTTGTGCGATCGCGGATGCTTTGGGGATGAAACGGGTATTTATTCACCCTTATGCGGGTGTGTTGTCGGCTTACGGTATGGGTTTGGCTGATGTGCGGGCTATTCGCGAAAGGGCGATCGAGCAACAATTAAGTCTCGAATTAATTACTGATTTACATCATATTTTAACTGCATTGGAGGCTGAGGGGAAGAGGGAATTGAACCGCAGAGGCGCAGAGAATGCAGAGAATGAGTCTGAGGTTTTAGTTGTTAGGAAGCTGCGCTTAAAATATCAGGGAAGTGACTCGGTTTTGGCGGTTGATTTTGCTGACAATATTGAGGTTATGCAAGCTGAATTTGAAGCGGCCCACCGACAGCGTTACAGTTTTATTATGCCCGAAAAACCGCTGATTGTGGAGGCGGTTTCGGTGGAAGTTGTAGAAAGAATGGATGTGCCGGAAGCATCCACAATTTCCCCCTCTGGTGGCACGGGCATCTTGCCCGTGCCACCAATTTCAACGGTGCAAATGTATGTTGCTGGCGGGTGGCGGGCAACGCCTGTTTATCAGAGAGACGATTTGCGATCGGGCGACTGCATAGAAGGCCCTGCTATGATTGTTGAAGCTACGGGAACTAATATCATAGAACCGGGCTGGGAAGGGGAAATCACCGAAAATAATGATTTAATTTTGAACCGCAGAGGCACGCAGATGGAGGCAGATAATATCCGCGTTGATTCGCGTTTATCTGCGGTTAAATCAGATCCAGTTTTGCTGGAAATTTTTAATAATTTGTTTCGGGCGATCGCGGAACAAATGGGCGTCACATTGCAAAACACAAGTTCCTCAGTCAACATCAAGGAACGTCTCGACTTTTCCTGTGCAATTTTCGACAAAAACGGCCAATTAGTTGCCAACGCGCCGCACATTCCCGTACATCTCGGTTCGATGAGCGAAAGCGTTGAAGCTTTAATTTTAGCACAAGGCAATTCGATTCAACCCGGCGATGTTTATGTTTCTAACAATCCCTACAACGGCGGCACGCATTTACCAGATATCACCGTTATTACTCCAGTATTCGATCGTGATTCCTCCCTTCCTTTGTTTTATGTGGCCTCGCGGGGACACCACGCCGACATCGGCGGCATCACTCCCGGTTCCATGCCTCCTAACAGTACAACAGTAACTGAAGAAGGTGTATTGCTTGACAATTTCCTGTTAGTAAGCGAAGGCAATTTTCGAGAAAAAGAATTACTTGAGCTTCTGACAGCGGGTAATTTTCCGGTTCGCAATTCCGCTCAAAATATAGCTGATTTGCAAGCACAAATTGCTGCTAACAAGCGCGGCGCAGAAGAGCTGCTCAAGATGGTAGAACATTATGGCTTAGAGACTGTGCAAGCTTATATGGGCTTCGTACAAGACAATGCGGAAGAGTCGGTACGCAGGGTAATTGATATTTTGCAAGATGGCGAGTTTACTTATCCGATGGATAGTGGCGGACAAATTAAGGTAGGGATTACAATTGACAAATCTACGCGCAGTGCAAAAATTGCTTTTACTGGCACTTCAGGTCAACAAACCAACAATTTTAATGCTCCGGCCGCCGTGTGCAAAGCGGCTGTTTTGTATGTTTTCCGCACATTAGTAGATGACGATATTCCTCTAAATGCGGGCTGTTTGAAACCTCTCGAAATCATCAATCCCGAAGGCTGTATGCTGAATCCTCGCTATCCAGCGGCGGTAGTTGCCGGAAATGTCGAAACTTCGCAGAATATTACCGATGCTTTGTATTGCGCGTTGGGAGTGATGGCTGCTTCTCAAGGAACTATGAATAATTTTACCTTTGGAAATCAGCGCTATCAATATTATGAAACAATTTGCGGCGGTTCGGGCGCTGGTGCAGATTTTGACGGTACTGATGCTGTGCAAACTCACATGACTAATTCACGTTTAACTGACCCAGAAGTATTAGAATGGCGGTTCCCGGTGTTGTTAGAAAGTTTTGCAATTCGGGCTAATAGTGGCGGGAATGGATCTCATCGCGGCGGTAATGGAGTTGTGCGGCGAGTACGATTTCGGGAGGCGATGACGGCGGGAATTTTATCGGGGCGGCGGGTGATTTCTCCCTGCGGTTTGAATGGGGGGGAACCGGGGAAAGTTGGGCGGAATTATGTTGAAACAGTGGATGGAAAAGTTGAGGATTTGGGGAGTACGGCGAGTGTGGAAATGCGGGCTGGGGATGTGTTTGTCATTGAGACTCCTGGGGGGGGAGGATATGGTTATCTATAGTAGTAATATCAACTCCGGTAGCATCGGAATTAATATTACCCACAGTCAGGACACGGCACTGCCGTGTCCTCGGTATCATTCTGATGCTACCGGAAACGATATAAGTAAGCGATCGCTCTTAATTTATTGTTATGAACCGACCCGCCTTTTTCCGGTTAAGGTTCTTTTTTATGGGGAGTAATATAGCCAGAGTTGTTCGTAACTTTTCTGATGTGTGAAAAGCTCGATCGCACAAGTGAAAAGTATATATTATCTTGAAAGAGGGACAAAATGGGAGAAATAGCGCTCTGCGGGCACCGCACCGCTAGAAAATGATCCTCAACTCTGGAATGTCGATCGACAAATCGTGTAGAATCGGGCTGCACCAGCATTTATTCTCAAAGCTATTCCATAACTATTGTGCAAACCCCTAATTTTTCCGAACTCAACCATCCTGTGGTCAAATCCCTGTTCCATCACAGCGACCAGGAATTATTGACTCTGTTTCAAAACCATCCCGATCAGGGTCGCTTCTTCACGGCGATTTTTTGCCGCTACGCTCAAATTGTACACTCCCTGATTCGCCATTCCGTGCGATCGCCCGTACAAGGCGATTACCTATTTGCCCACACTTGGCTGCACATCTATCACGAACTCCGAGGCCTCGATTTGCGCCGCGAAACCCAAGAGTCTGATGGCGGAAATCTCAGTCTCCAAAACTGGCTGATTAATGTCACCGCAGTCTGCATAAATCAAGCTGAATTGCCCCCTGTTGAGTCGATTCACTATTCTTTGCAGTCGGCTCCGCCTCCCCTGTGGTGTTACGTCAAACAAGCCTTGGAATTGTTAGCGCCGCTGCCGCGTTTAGTGGTGTTGATGGCTCAGACTTTCCGCTGGAGCGAAACTCGAATAGCAGCTTATTTGCAAGCAGAAGGCGAAGCTATTTCCCCCGCTCAGGTAAAGGCTTTGCTGCAAAAAGGATATCAAAGTTTAGAATCCAACTTGCCGGAGGATATTCGGGCTATTTATCTAGATGAAAATCTCGATTATCAAGAAGCGCTTGTCTAGAATAGCGATCGAGGTTGTGGTTTCTCAAAAACCCGGTGTTTTGAAAATACTGGGTTTTTTAGCTATCATGTATAGCGGCATATCCTCCGCCGGCACCCTACATTTTGATTTTTTCTGTAAGTTGTAATCATCTATTTTGGTTGAATACAAGGAATCCAAATATAAGAGGTGGAAATGGCTGTTTATCAAGTCCGGTTGGTGAATGAGGCTCTCGCGCTCGATCGCACGATCGCAGTACCAGACGACCAGTATATCTTAGATATCGCAGAAGATGCCGGCATCCGCTTGCCGAATGGATGCAAGCAAGGAGAGTGTTCTGCTTGCGTTGTCAAACTGCTGAGCGGTGAAATCGACCAAAGCGAACAAAAGTTTTTGAAGCCGTCTGAATTGCAAGCTGGCTACGCTGTTACTTGTGTAGCTTACCCGCTTTCTGACTGCACTTTGTTAACGCATCAAGAACAAGTTTTATATCAAACGTCTCTTTATTTAAAATCGTAAGTATGGAGCGATTTAAAGATACTCGTGAAGACATCTACTCATTCCAGAATGAATTTCTGGTGAGATGCCCTTTTTGTGGTTCATGTGCGATCGTGCGTTGTATAGATCCTGATAAGGTCGATAGCTTTGCTCCTCGCAGATTTTCCTGTACAACTTGTGGTTCCTCAAAAGATTGGTCTGAACAGAATATTGAAAGCTGGTATAGTAAGGCACAGGATAACTACTTCCACTATCCTCTGTGGCTTCAAACTTCCTGTTGCGGTAAGACACTTTGGGCTTTCAACCTTCGACATTTAGAATTTATTGAGGCTTTTGTTCGGGCAAAGCTGAGGGAACGAAAACCTCATGAAATTTATGGCTGGTCGAATCAGAGTCTGTTCTCTCGACTTCCCAAATGGATACAATTAGGTAAGAATCGAGAAGAAATTATCAAAGCGATCGCAAAGATACGTGAATCAGTTGTGACTCTTACCTAATATTCGCCGCTGGAAATGGTTGTTCAAGCAGATTTCGTATCATGTAAGGTGCGTGACTTTCCAGCATCTCGCTGCCACTTGAGTGGCTAGAAAGTCACGCACCCTAACGAGTATAGATAAACCCGTCCTTATAAATTCAGCAATTCTACAATCCGCTGAAGCGGAATGTGCGCCCAATCCAAGCGGTAATTAAGTTCGTAGGCTAGCTCGCCAACCGCTTTTTCCAAAATGTAAGCATCCAGCAAAACTTGTAGTTCCGGTATAGATTTGGGCAAGAAATCTGCATCGGCTGCTGTTGCCAAATAGCTCTTAACAAAAGTTAGGCTGACCCAGCGGTGCCAAACGTTCGCCCACTGCTGCATCTCCGGGAGATTTTCAGGGCGAATCATGCCACTTTCTACTTCATTGCGGAGTGCCAAAGTAACAGCGTAACTTATAGATTGCAGCATTCCCGCAACATCTCGCAGGGGCGACCTCTTCATCCGCCGCTCGTTTAAGGGTCGATCGCGTTCTCCTCCGAAATCAATAATTACGAAGTCTTTGCCTGTATAAAGAACTTGCCCGAAATGAAAGTCTCCGTGACAGCGAATTCTATCGGTCGTGATTCTCAAGTTCAAAATAGACTTGAAACGTTCCATGAGCAAATCTTCGCGGTTGAGCAGCTTTTGCGCCGATTTTTGTATTTCGGGCGGCAGTTTGGACATCCGTTTTTTCAGATCCAGCAAAGTTCTTCCTGCCAGATTTCTCATGTGTTGATAGATGGAACGCTGGTAAAAAGAGGTGAAGCTTTCTGGGGCAAAAGCGGGATTTTCTGTGTCACCAGCTAAAGCGAGGTGAAGTTCGGCTGTCCGCTGACCTAAAAGTTCGGCTGATGCTAAGTAAGAGCCGATGAGTTCGCGAGCTAATGCAGGAATTTCTAGGGATAAATCCGCTACTAGCGAGTTTGAGTTCCGCGGCATTTGTCCGGTCAAAGCGCTCGGTAAATAATTTTCGGGGGCAGTAGATAAATTCTCGCCGGAATGCTTTGCTTCTACGGTCATTACTTGCTCGAAATAGTCGCGCAGTGTGTCTAATGTATAAGACCAAGCATCTATGCTGTCGGGGATTAATTTTTGCAGTATTCCGACGGTAAGGACTTGTTTTCCTGGTGTGTGATATTCCAATGCTCCGGCAATTGGAGCGTAGTGTTGAATCGAGTTGAGATGGGTTAAAAAGCGTCCGATTTCTAATTCGGGGTTGATTCCTTCCTCGACTTTTCGCAATATTTTCAGGACGAAGCGGTCGCCGTAACCTGCGGATGTATTGCTTTGTTCTTTTTTGAACAGGTGAGGGTCGAGCTGCGATAAATCTTGTTCGGAGCTGAATGCACTGTCGGCAATTCCTAGCAGTTGACCTGCTGCACCTCTGTAACTGCGAGAAGTGGCGATCGCCCCCAGCAGCGCGCTCAGAAAACCTTTGTCCCCCGCAGCGTCAAATAGTACCCCGACTTCCTTGTTGGTTTCTGGGAAGTGGAGGCGCGCGATCGCCCGATCGTCGACATCGCCTTTAATCTCTTCCCAACCTAAAGGCAAAACGTAAGTTTCCGGCATACCTTCAGTATAATTCAACTGCAAAAACAGAATGTAAACTTGAGATTGCTCCCCCGCACTATCTTTACATTCAATCGGTACAATCTCACTTATTTCTAATGATTGAATTGTCCGAGCTGTACCGCTAAACCAGCGATGGCGCCGCAGGTATCCCGGCAAAATATTAAGCAGCATATCGCTTAACTGACTTGTAGTAAAAGCAGTTTTCCAATTGCCTATCACCGCCAAAGTAGGCAAGTCTGTGGGAACACCGTGCAGGGCCAAATCTTCATGTTTAACAGTAAGAGTAAACCAGTAAAACGTGTGAGGACTCAAGCACAAAAAGTAAGGATCTTCGCCAACAGCAGGAAACTCCGTGCGGCCGAAAATCTCCACCGGAACAGCACCTTTAAAGGGCGCAAGGTCTAATTCTGCCGTCTGGACGAAGCGCGACAAATTAGCCACTACGAGGATGTGTTCGTCTTGATAAGTGCGTACAAAAGCTAAAACTTTGCGGTTTTCCGGGTAGAGAAACTCGCAAGTTCCGCGGCCGAATGCTTGGAAGCGCTGCCTAATTGCAATCAGGCGTTTCATCCACCACCAAAGAGAACTCGGATTCGCCCGCTGCGCGTCCACGTTAACAGATTCGTAGTGATATTCAGGGTCAACAATTGGCGGTGCATACAGTCGCTGCGGGTTAGCACGGCTAAAACCGGCATTGCGATCGCCACTCCACTGCATCGGAGTTCTCACCCCGTTGCGATCGCCCAAATAGATATTGTCTCCCATGCCAATTTCATCGCCGTAGTAAAGCACCGGCGTACCCGGAAGAGACAGCAGCAAAGCATTCATCAACTCAATGCGGCGGCGGTTATTTCCCATCAAAGGAGCCAAGCGGCGACGGATGCCCAAATTAATTCTCGCCTGAGTGTCTTGAGCGTAAACCCGATACATATAATCTCGGTCTTCATCACTCACCATTTCCAGCGTCAATTCATCGTGATTCCGCAAAAACAAGGCCCACTGACAGTTATTGGGAATCTGCGGAGTTTGCTGGAGAATATCGCTAATTGGGAAGCTATCTTCCATATACAAAGCCATAAATAAACGCGGCATCAGCGGAAAATGAAAGTTCATGTGACATTCATCCCCAGCAGCGTAATATTCAACCGCATCCTCCGGCCACTGATTCGCCTCAGCAAGCAGCATCCGGTTCGGGAATTTCTCATCTACGTGCTTCCGCAAGTGCTTGAGGAATACGTGAGTTTCTGGCAGGTTTTCGCAGTTAGTACCTTCGCGCTCATACAGGTAAGGCACCGCATCCATTCGCAGTCCGTCTACTCCCAGTGCCAACCAGAAATCCACCACATCTAAGATGGCTTGGCGGACGGCCGGATTGTCGTAATTCAAATCGGGTTGGTGGGAATAAAAACGGTGCCAGTAATAAGCTTTTGCTACGGCATCCCAAGCCCAATTAGAGGTTTCAAAATCTTTGAAAATAATCCGAGCATCTTGATATTTTTCCGGCGTGTCGCTCCACACATAAAAATCTCTTTCGTTACTTCCTTTCGGGGCGCGGCGCGCTCGCTGAAACCAAGCGTGCTGGTCGGAAGTGTGGTTAACAATTAACTCAATAATGACCCGAATTCCCCGTTGGTGCGCTGCTTCTAAAAGGTCTTTAAAATCCTCTAATGTGCCGTAAATCGGGTTGACGGTAGTATAGTGAGATGTGTCGTAGCCGTCGTCTCGGAGCGGCGAGGGAAAAAATGGTAATACCCAAATTGCTGTTACTCCCAAGTTTTGCAGGTAATCCAGTTTTTCTGTCAGCCCTCTAAAGTCGCCGATGCCGTCTGCATTGCTGTCGGCAAAAGCCCGAACTGGTACTTCGTAAATAATCGCGTCTTTGAACCACAACGGGTCGTCATTTAACATTGAGTTTGGCATGATTTGTAGCGATGATTGGTAATTGGTAATTTGTACTTAAAATTTGGTAATTGGGATTTGTTAGTTCCCATCCAAACTGATAAATCATAACTTATAATTTGGCCGCTATTCCTCATGCCAGCCGCAGACTTTTAATCGTAATTTATTAACGCAAAACTTATAATTTCTTAACTATAAAATTTCAACAATCTGTTTGCTATTTCGGATACAGTTCACAATCCGGGTACTGTGCTAGCTACCGATGCGCGGTAGTGCCCACCATACATACTCTCGCTCTCTCTCCTTCTTCCCCTCTGGCGCTGCCGTCAAAGGTGCGGTATTTACTACCTGCCGGACGGTTGCCACGACATTACAGTACCTTGACGTTTATTACTAATTTTCGTTACATTAGTTTACATAAAGCAACAAAAGTTAAGGAAAAAGCAAATATGGCTATTGTAATCTCTCTTTTAATCGTCGGTTGGGTCGCAGCAGCATTAATTGGCACTCAAGCATATTTCCTCGGGGAACAGTCAAAGCCCATCCACGAGAGGAATTGGAACGATGAATCTTTTGAAAAATTGGCTGTAGCAATCACAGCAACAGAGATGGATTACAGCGTTCGCGTTCCTGCCTATAGCATGGATGCCTATGGTAGCCGCACCATCTCGAATTCTTGATATCAAGTAACAGGTTTCACCATTTTCAATAACAGGCAGGATGCCTGTTCCACAAGAGAATTGAGGGTTTGTGGAACAGGCATCTTGCCTGTTGCTAATTTTCAATAACAGGGCGGATGCCTGTTCCACAAGAAGACTTATTATTTGTGGAACAGGCAGGATGCCTTTTCCTAGCTGTTCGGCAACTACAAACTATTACCGACTAGCGCTGGGCGAGAATCTTTTTTGCGAAACTGCAAAGTGTTATTTTCGCAGTCGATCGCAATTGTATCACCCTCCACAAAGGCATTTTCCAGAATTTTGTTTGCCAGCGGGTTTTCCAGCTCCCGCTGGATGGCGCGTTTCAAGGGACGAGCGCCGTAAACCGGATCGTAACCGACATCTGTGATATGGTTTTTCGCCGCATCCGACAGTTCCAAAGTAATTTTTTGCTCGGCCAACAACCGCTCGATCCGCTTCACTTGAATGCTGACTATTTGCCGCAGTTCGACCTTGCTCAAAGTGTGGAACAAAATTATCTCGTCCACTCGATTGAGAAATTCGGGCCGAAAGTGCGATCGCAGGGCTGTCATTACCCGTTTTAACATCTGTTCGTACTCTTGGTCGGTCTCCCGTTCTTGAGTCAATAAATTTTCATTTTCACTCTTGTTTTCACTCTTGTTTTCACTCTTGGTTACACTATCAACATCAACTCGCTGGGCCGACACCTCAACAGTACCGTCGGCAGCCACTTTATAATCTGTCTTTTGACTTGACAAATCTTTCGTTTCCTGCTTCCTGCTAGCAGGTTTTTTGACGGTTTTTTCCTTCTTAGTAAACACGTCTAAAATGTGGTCGCTGCCGATATTGCTAGTCATCACAATTACAGTATTTCTAAAGTCAACCACTCGACCTTGAGAATCGGTAATTCTGCCGTCATCCAACACTTGCAGCAAAATGTTAAATACGTCCGGGTGCGCTTTTTCCACTTCATCAAACAGCACTACCGAATAAGGATGTCTCCGCACTGCTTCGGAAAGTTGTCCCCCTTCATCGTAACCGACATATCCGGGGGGAGCTCCTACCAACCGGGAAACGCTGTGTTTCTCCATGTATTCCGACATATCGATGCGGACGATCGCATCATCGCTGTCAAACAAAAACTCCGCCAACGCCCGCGCTAACTCAGTTTTGCCGACGCCGGTGGGGCCCATAAACAAGAAAGAGCCGATCGGCCTTCCGGGGTCTTTCATGCCCGCCCTAGCGCGCCGAATTGCCGCCGCCACGGCTGTTACAGCTTCCTCTTGACCGATGACTTTTTGGTGCAAGTGTTTTTCCAATTGCAGCAATTTTTGGCGTTCAGATTCTAACAACCGGTTAACCGGAATGCCCGTCCATTTAGCGACAATTTCCGCAATATCGCCCTCAGTAACTTTTTCGCGCAGCAGGGAAGAACCTTGAGCTTGCTGTTTCAAAAGTTCCGCTTCTTTCGCTTCGCGATCGCGCACCGCAGTTTCCAGCTTGCCGTACTTTAACTGTGCGGCTTTATTCAAATCGTAAGCCCTTTCTGCCTGTTCGATTTGGACTCGCAGTTGGTCTTCTTCTGCTTTCAATTTATTGATTGCATCCAACAACTGCTTTTCGCCCAACCACTGAGAGGACAATTTTTCCTGCTTGACTTTTAAAATGTCAATCTCCGATGTGATGCGTTCGACGCGGAAGCCGAGCCCAGGGGCTAGAGCACCTTTTCCTTCGCCTTCGATCGACAATTTTTCCATTTCCAACTGCATCACCCGGCGGTCAATGCCTTCCAATTCCACAGGTTTAGAGGTAATCTCCATTTTCAAGTGGGCGGCCGCTTCATCTACCAGGTCGATCGCCTTGTCCGGCAAAAAGCGATCGGAAATATAGCGGAAAGACAGAGTTGCAGCAGCTACCAGGGCCGAATCAGTAATTTTTACCCCGTGGTGGCGTTCGTAACGGTCTTTCAATCCGCGCAAAATCGAAACAGTATCTTCAACACTGGGTTCGCCGACAAATACTTGTTGAAAGCGGCGTTCTAGGGCTGGATCTTTTTCAATATTCTTGCGGAATTCGTCGAGAGTTGTAGCGCCGATGCAGCGCAATTCGCCTCTCGCCAACATTGGTTTTAACAAATTTCCCGCATCCATTCCCGAACCGGAACTGCCACCGCCGCCGGTGCCGACAACCGTGTGCAATTCGTCAATAAATAGGACAATTTGCCCGTCGGAATCGATGACTTCCCGCAGTACAGACCGCAATCGTTCTTCAAATTCGCCCCGGAATTTTGCCCCAGCAATTAAACTGCCCATGTCAAGGCTAAATAGCTGGCGATTTTTCAAAGATTCCGGTACGTCGCCGTTGACAATTCGCTGGGCTAAACCTTCGGCGATCGCAGTTTTTCCGACTCCGGGATCGCCAATTAACACCGGATTGTTTTTTTGACGGCGAGAAAGAACTTGTACCACGCGACGGATTTCCTCGTCGCGGCCGATTACTGGGTCGAGCTTGCCGGCTTTGGCGGCTTCTGTCAAATCGCGGCCATACTTGCTGAGGGCGTCGGAGTTAGCTTCGCCATCTTGATCTTGGGCTTTAGCGCTGCTGCGGCTGCCTTTCCCTGTTTCGGAATTTTTTTCTTGGGCTTTAGCAGTGGCGCGGAAAGATTTGATTGCTTCTTCGAGTTTTGGTCGATCGAGCGTACCGGCTGGGGGTTTGCGATCGTAACCGGGGCGGCCCGGCGGGCCGTCGCCTTTTGTCAGTAACCTGCGACCGACTCGTTCGTCTTCTACTAAGCCAATTAATAAATGTTCAACGGCGATAAAATTATCTTGCCAAGTCGCCCTGGTGGCCTCGGCAACATCTAACATAACTTCTAAGCCGCGACCGAGGTATAGTTGGTCAGCGTTGGCAACTCTGGGCTGTCGTTTGGCAAAAGCATCTAACTGCTGGGCCAAGCGGGGGGCATCGACTCCAGCTTTGCTGAGAATGCTGTTTGCCTGGCCTTGCTGTTCGAGAAGGGCGATGGCTAAATGTTCAACCTCTAGCTGCTGATTGGCAAAGCGGCGGGCTACATCCTGGGATTTGACAATGGCTTCCCAGGCTTGATCTGTAAATTTGCTAGGGTCTGTTGGCTGCACGTTGGTTCCTCGCAATCAAGGGGATTCCTGTTGTTATCCGTTAATACATCGTCTCACAACCATCATAATCTTTAAACAGGATTATGAATTTATGAGTGCGGTTAACTAGGGCGGAAGTTGTGGCCTAATTGACCTCTTACAAAAGCTTACAGTCCGCTATCCACCCCGAAATTTGGTGCGCTCAGACCGACTCTAGCGATTCCCTTCGGGATAGGTTGGCTGGCCGTACTTATAAAAATATTGCCACAAACAAGATTTTTTATCGGCTGAGACTTATGCTATTTCCCACTTACCAATTTCTAGTTTTTTTCCTAATTATTTTTAGCGCGATAGTCTCTGTGAAACCCCAAGTCAATTTGTATAAAATTGTCTTGTTAATTTCAAGTTTATTATTTTATTTCTTTTGGAGTTTCGACTTTCTCTTGCTCCTCGTTTTCTCTACAGCCTCTAACTATATCATTCTCCGGGTTCTCTGCAACAATAAGTATAAAAAACTTGCTTTAATCTCCGGCTTAGTTTTCAACATTGCCTATCTCGGCATCTTTAAATATTGCAACTTCTTTGTAACTTCTTTATTTGAGATACTGAACCAGCTACAAATTCCCGCCAGCTTTCCAGTTTTGCAAATAATCGCCCCCGTCGGCGTGTCTTTCTACACTTTTAGAATGATTTCTCATTTAATCGACTGCTGCCAGCAAAAAATACCCTGTCCAAAATTTATAGACTATGCCGCCTACATTACCTACTTTCCGCAAATTGCCTCTGGGCCAATATCGCGAGCTCGCGAATTTTATTTGCAGCTAAATTCACGGAAAAAATACGACTATCAAATTGAAGAAGTTATAGTTTTGATTTTGTCTGGGCTCTTCAAAAAATATACTTTATCGAGCTTTTTGTTTAACTTCACTGACTTACCATTCAAAGTACCCCAGCAGTACAGCAGCATCGATTTAATCCTCGCGGCAATTTCCTATTCCTGTTTAATTTATGTAGATTTCAGCGGCTATTCGGATTTAGCCAACGGTATCTCCTGTTTGCTGGGTTTCAAACCAATTGCCAACTTTAATATGCCATACCGATCACTCAGTCTGCAAGAATTTTGGAAAAGGTGGCACATCAGTCTTTCCGAGTGGCTGAGGGATTACGTTTACTTTCCCTTGGGCGGTAACAAATACGGCAAGTTCAGGAAGTACCTAAATCTATTTTTAACAATGGCGATCGGTGGATTTTGGCACGGCGCAGGTTTAAACTTTATTTTCTGGGGAGCAATTCACGGTTTAGGATTAATTGTCAACCATTTATGTAAAGATCTCCCCCAAGCTATCCACTTTAAATTAGACTATGCCTTTCCCAGATTTGCTAAATTTTGCAGTTGGCTGCTAACATTTACTTTTGTTACTTGTAGCTGGGTATTTTTTGGCACTCCCAACTGGGAAACTGCGGTGAGTTTTTTTGAAGGAATTTTCCATCCTGCAGTCACAAGTTTTCAATTTAACTTTTGGCAATTGTATTTAGTAATTGCAGTTATTGGCGCGCTCAACTTGTGGGGCGATCGCATCGCGAAACTATTGCAAACCGTATTGTCATTAAAAAACATTTTCTTTCGGGTTGTCTTAGTTTCACTGCTCGTGTATACTATCTTGATGTTGGGGCCAAGTACCGTCGCGCCTTTTATTTACTTTAATTTCTAAGAAATATGAAAGACCGGGAATTTTTGCTGATTGTTACTTCTGTAATTCTCACTTTAATATTTTCAAATTTCTCATTATTTCTGAAAAGCTTTGCTTCAACTCCTTTCGCCAGTGCAGAAATTAAAGAAGCAGCGCGCCAGATCGAAATAGACGGTTTCCGAAAATCAGAACAAGATTTTTGGAGCAAAATTAAAGATATTAACTTCGACAGCCTCCCCAAAGAACCAGAAATTTATTCTGTCCAAACCGAAACAAAAGCGCCCGTTGAACCCCCAAAGTCTGCTACAGCTAAAAAACCAACCCCAGCTAAAAAAACAACCCCAGCTAAACCTAAACTGACCCGACCTTATCGCAGATTTTTATTTATTGGAGATTCCGTAATGTTCGACTTAGGAATTCAACTTCAGTACACTCTTAAGAAAAAATACAATATCGCCGATACGAAAATTGACTACAAGGTAGCGACCGGATTAAATCGGATAGATTATTATGATTGGTATGCCAGAACTCGCCAAACTCTTAATAATTACCAGCCGGATGTAGTGATAGTTTTGTTCGGAGCCAATGACCGTCAAAATATCATTGATTCTCAAGGAAAAGCCTGGAGAATAATGACCAAAGAATGGCAAAAAGCTTATAAAGAAAGAGTTGAAAGATATGTCAATTTACTTGATGCGTCATCCGTAAGAAAAGTGTATTGGGTCGGTCAATCGATGCCTAACAAATCTTCGTATCTCAAAGCTTTTCCCCTCATGAACGATATTTATAAAAATGCCAGCAAATCTTCAGCCAAAATTGAATTTATTTCTACTTGGGACACTTTTGCACCCGGAGGAAGATTTCTTCCAGTAGTTGCTAATAAATCGGGTAAGCGAGGCTATGTAAAAAATAATGACGGCTTGCACTTTACATCCCACGGAGCTCAAATTATCAGCGACTTACTCGTTGACCAAATGGTAAGCGACAAAATATTAAAAGATCCGACAAAGAAATGACTATAGTAGGTTGGGTTTCGTTGCCCAACCTAAAATTTGGACATTTCACCAATTATTGCAAAATAATATATTTAGTTCGGGACGCACATTGGCCTTGATTAACTAGGTTTATAGGGAAAATCTAGGCTTGAGTTATAATAAATTTAGTCGTGAAACCGGGTTTATAACTCCCTATGCGTTCAGGACTAATATTGACAAAAAGCCACAGTAAATGTAATGCTGAATTCAGCATCCAACAACGGCCTCCATATCTAGCAATTGTCATGGCGACAAATTATGACGAGCAATATGTGGAAACTCGATCGCACTAACATCCCTGAGTCAATGGGGTGCAGCGGCAGAGCGCTAATCTTCACTCTCACTAAATATACTCAACCTTGGCAAAGAATAAACCTAGTTAAAAAAATCCTGCAACAGTGCGGCATCGAGCCTTTTGCTGAAGTTTTGGGCGTACCCAACAGCGGAATATTCAGAGAAAATATACCGGAATCCCTCAGAAAACCGCATCCGAATTTGCTGTTTCGCGCTTTGGCAATTCAGGCATTTGGGAAGGTGGGAGAGGGGCTGATATCAAGTGAGAGAAAGGCTAAAGCAAGTAATTTTAGCAAAAATCTGCTGGCGGCGTTAGAACAGGAAGCGCGAGGGGGATCGACTCCTTTAATTCGGTGGTCTGCGGCTGTTAGTATTAAGTCAATTTGGTTGGATGAAGCAGGGCAACAACAAGGCAAGGAAGGTGCTGTCAATGTCACAATCAATGCAGAGGAAATTGAGGGACGGGTTGTAGAAGAGCAAATTCAACTATTAGCAAGCAACAAATTTGCTTTGGGCGACAGCCGCAGAAATGACAGCCACAAGGAATATGATAATTGTCTCGATTTTTGGGTGTACGGCCCTAGCTGGCTGCTGCCGAGCCTGCCAATGAATGGCGACGAATATCTATTTTGGATTGATCGAGTATTTGCTGCGATCGCATTTACGGGCCCGTACAAATTGAATGCAGAAAACGATGCAGCCGCAACAAACTTTTTGGAAGGTGCGGAAAATAATTTTAATGACTGGGAGTTCTCCAAAATACTTGCCAAAATTTTTGAGTTCCTGCACCACCCGGAAGCGAGAGTTAAAAATCTAGCTGCCATTATTTTAGAACCTTACAAAGACAAGCTTGACCGAAAATCGGCGCAAATTCTGACAGCGCTTGTATATAAATTTAATATAAAATATCAGCCCTTAGAATGTATGACTATTCCCGAAATAGAGAAGTGCAAAGCGTCACTGTATCTAGATCAAATGGAAATTGACAAGGTGTATAGTGAGGCTTTGGCGCTGTGCGGCGATCGGGATGTCGAACTCGCAAGTTTATTGTCAGCTAAACAAAGGGAATCCCAAAATACTCTAGAGGAGCATATCAACAATCTCAGCAAGTTAGTTAAGTCAATCATAAATTGCCAGAGCTTGTTAGATGCTAATAGGGAACTTTTGTATTTGACTGTAGATCGGCTGGAAAAATGGGATTACACTCTAGACAATAAACTGGCGGCGCACCGCAAACAAATCCAAAACCTGAGCTTGGATAAAAGTACATCCGAGCAGTGCATAAACCTCGACAATGAACTCAATTATATCAGAGATGGTTTGCAGTATACTTTGTATGAAATTACCTCAAATATTAACAGCCAAATTAGAGAGTTAGAACTTTCTGCGTCCAAAAATAGCAAGACTGCAACAGATATGTTTAAGTGGACGTGGCTATTATTCAGGGTGGGGTTTTCAGTAGGGCTGTTTTTGTATTTATCGGATTTAGTGATTAAGTGGATATTCGCGGTCAGCTACACAAGCGAATTTCTAGTTTATTGGACTATTTTATTTAGTGTGATCGTAGTATTTTTGTTAGTGTTAGCTATATTTTTTTCGGGTATCGCTGCTTTAGACCAGCGCCGAGAATCTAAATTAATTCCTAAATTTGATAGCTTAAGCCAAATAGGGAGCAGTTTTTCTATATTGTGGCAAAAAATTTATTTGCAGCAGTTTGTACCGTCGGTGCGATCGAATTAAAAGTTTCAGTTGACAGTTGACAGTTGACAGTTGTGGGTACGACTGTTGTCAAAAGGAAAACGGAAGAGGGAAGATAGTTTTTCCTTCCCCTTCCCCCTCTTAAGAAAGTTAGGATGCGGTTGTTGCTGCTACTTTCTGGGTGTTGCTACCTTGATTTGCCAGTTGAATTAATTCAACTTTATATCCATCTGGGTCTTGCACAAAAGCGATGACTGTTGAACCGTGCTTCATCGGGCCGGGTTCGCGACTAACTTTACCGCCGCGGGCTTTAATTTCATCGCAAGTACCGTAAATGTCGTCAACGCCGATCGCAATATGACCGTAAGCATCCCCCAAATTGTACTCTGTGACGCCCCAGTTGTATGTTAATTCCAAAACTGTAGTGTCGGATTCATCGCCGTAGCCCACAAAAGCCAGAGTAAATTTACCGTCTGGATAGTCCTTTTGCCGCAGCAATTTCATGCCCAGAACCTCAGTGTAAAATTTGAGGGATTCTTCCAGGTTGCCGACTCGGAGCATCGTGTGTAGTAGTTGCATTTAGCTCACTCCAAATTTTTTAAGCTTTCATCTATTTTAGCGATTTCTTGCTGAAAAAACTCGCGCCTCAACCGTCGCAATTGCCGCAGGTTGACAACTGTCTATTTGATTTAGCTTTGTACTTCCACCACACCCCTAAACATATTCATACCGCAAGTAAATAGGTATCGTCCAGGTTTTTGAGGGGTAAATTCAACAGCAGTTACCTGATTTAGAGGTAATTCTCGCACAATGTGAAAATCTGGTAACAACACTTTTTCAAGACAACTGTTGGGGTCGCGCCTCAAGAAATTGAGCCTGACTAATTGACCTGCTTTCACAACTACAGTGGCAGGCTCATAACCCCCGTCTACAGTAATAGTCAACTCTTGTATCCCCTGAATATATTCAGCTTTCTGCCCTTTAGATTTACTGAACAAAAACCACCACAAGTCCAAACCAATTAATGTTAAACCACCTATTGTGACGCCAACTTTTAAACCTAGTGGCTGTTCAATGCTGCGGAATTGAGTCGTTGAAGTAGAATGCTGGACGGACATTTTGGAAGCTTGAACTCCCGATGCCATTCCCATCACAAGTCCTAAACTCGCGAGACTTCCCCAAATTTGACTAGGCTGTAACATTTTTATAATTACTCCAAATTTATGCACTAGATTTGGCTTGAAAATTCCGCAATCGCAAAGCATTAGTAACTACAGAGACTGAACTGAAAGCCATTGCTGCACCGGCGATAATTGGATTTAGCAGCCAGCCGAAAATGGGGTACAAAATGCCCGCCGCGATCGGTATTCCAGCGATGTTGTAAATAAACGCAAAAAACAGATTCTCGCGGATGTTCCGCATGGTGGCGCGGGAAAGTTTAATTGCTGTAACTATGCCTTGCAAATCGCCTGAAATTAAGGTAATGTCGCTGGCGGCGATCGCCACATCGGTGCCGGTGCCGATCGCAATTCCCACGTCTGCTAAGGCCAAAGCCGGCGCGTCGTTAATCCCGTCTCCCACCATCGCGACAATTTTTCCTCCGCGTTGCAGGGCTTGGATTTGAGCTGCTTTTTGGTCGGGTCTAACTTCGGCAAAAACGCGAGTAATGCCCACGGATTGGGCGATCGACTCCGCAGTCGCGCGGTTGTCGCCCGTCAGCATCGCTACCTCCAAACCGAGTTTTTGAAGAGCTTTCACCGCCTGCGCGGACGATGGTTTGAGAGCATCCGCAATGCCCAGAATTGCCTCTATTTGGCCTTCTACAGCCATCCAAACAACCGTTTTGCTCGCTGCTTCTAAAGCTCTCCCGCGCAGTTCCAGATATTCAGTATCGCAGCCTAGTTCCTGCATCCACCTCAGCGTTCCCAGGGCGATCGACTTTCCGCCTACAACCCCTCGAACACCACTTCCCGCGATCGCCTCAAAATCCTTAACATCCGTCAAATTAACCTCTTGAGATTGAGCGTACCTCACAACAGCTTCCCCCAAAGGATGCTCCGAATTTCGTTCTACAGACGCCGCCAATTTCAGCAAATTTAACTCATTGCTGTTCGCCGTTCCTTTAATTGTCACAAAATCAGTTACAGTCGGCTTACCTTCGGTGAGAGTTCCTGTTTTATCTAACACGATAATTTGGAGTTTGTGAGCCAATTCTAAACTTTCGGCTCCTTTAATTAAAATTCCCTTTTCTGCACCTTTACCAGTTCCCACCATCACAGCAGTCGGAGTTGCCAAACCCAAAGCGCAGGGACAGGCAATAATCAGCACTTCCACCATTGTCACTGTGGCTAGAGTGAAGTTTCCAGTCGCGTTAAACCAGATAATAAAAGTAGCTAAAGCGATGGCAATTACTGCGGGAACAAACCAAGCAGTCACTTGGTCTGCTAACTTTTGAATCGGTGCTTTTGAACCCTGCGCGTCCTGCACCATCTTGACAATTTGAGCTAGAAATGTATCTTTGCCAACTCTTGTCGCCCGAAATTTGAAGCTGCCAGTTTTGTTAATTGTGGCTCCGATAACTTCGTCGCCAAGCTGCTTTTTAACGGGCAAACTTTCTCCCGTAACCATTGCTTCGTCTACTGTGGAAGAGCCTTCAATAACATCTCCATCTACGGGGATTTGCTCTCCCGGACGCACCTGCACGACATCGCCAATTTCCACTTGGGCGATCGGCACTTCCAACTCTTCCCCGTTGCGAATTATCCGAGCAGTTTTTGCTTGCAAACCCATGAGTTTGCGAATTGCCTCCGAAGTCTCTCCCTTCGCGCGATTTTCTAGGGTTTTCCCCAACAAAATTAAGGCGATAACGCTGGCGGCTACTTCGTAGTAAACGCTAGGAGTCAAACCTTGAGCCGTTAAGAAACCGGGAAAAAATGTCACAAATACAGAATAAAAGTAAGCAGCACTCGTTCCCAAGGCAATCAAGGTATCCATTGTCGCAACGCGCCGTTTTAGGGATTTCCAAGCTCCTACATAAAACGATTTGCCGCACCAAAACTGTACGGGGGAGGTCAGGACTAATTGCAGCCAAAAATTGTGCAGCCATGCGGGAATAAATGGCAGGTGCAAGCCGGTCATCGCTGGAATAGCGCCCACAACCAGCAGGATGCTTATGATACCTGCTGTCCAGAGTTTCCGCTGCAAGGTTTGAGATTCAGATTTGCGATCGGCTTGTTCGGAATCATCCTCTGCCGCCGCCATTTCTTGAAGCGGCAAAGCTTGGTATCCCGCATCATCAACCGCCGATTGAATTGTTTCTAAGTTGGTTTGCTTGGAGTCGTATTGGATGGTTGCTTGTTCCATCCCAAAATTGACACGACACTCAAGTACGCCGGGAACAGATTGAATTGCTTGTTCGATAGAGGAAGCACAAGAAGCACAACTCATGCCCCGCAATTTAAGTGTGAGATTGTCCATGTATGCCATCCTCAATGAGACATTTACCCTTTGTCTTTAAATAGTTGGATAGCCCGCCGATGCGATCGCTTTCCTAACTTCACTTTCCGACTTAGCGGTTTGAATCGTGACCAATTTTGTCTTGAGATCTGCCTCAACACCAGCGGCTGAGTCAATGGCTTGGACTGCTTTTGTTATTGTATTCGCACAAGCAGAACAAGCCATCTTAGGAACTTTTAGCTGTAAAGTCATAGTTTGAACCTCAGCAGAAACTACTCTGCTCAATAAATGAATTAACTCCATTGTAAAGTCTCCTGTTCACTGGAGAGTCAAGAGGAATTGCGAAATAAATCAGAAATTCTCAAAAAAGTGGTTTGACACGCTACCCATAGGGGTAAGGCGCGCACTGTGCACCCTACATAATTCGGTTGTCAGTCCTGTAAATCTTAAATTTGAGTTCGATCGACGCCACAGCAATAATTCTTTACAATTCCGAGGCAAAAATTTCATCCTAATTTCATTTATATGTGGAAAGCTGAAGATAAATGGCCGTTTTAAGGATATAAAATCGATGAAACCAATTTCATTAAAAACAGGCTTTGCAGCCCTGATATTGACCGCCACAGCCGCTTTAACCAGCGGAGTGCTTGCAGCTTGTTCAAAAGCCCCTTCCAGTGAAACTCCAGCCCCAAACGTTACGGCTGCAACCGAAGCAAACAACAAGCAAAACGTGGCCCAAGGTGGCATGAATCATGGCATGGATCATGGCACGAATCACGATATGTCAATGGATTTAGGCCCTGCTGATGCCGACTACGATTTGCGATTTATTGATGGCATGACAGTACACCATCAAGGTGCTGTAAACATGGCAAAAGAGGTGCTGAATAAATCAAAACGCCCGGAAATGAAAAAACTTGCCACTGATATAATTGCTGCTCAAAACCGCGAAATCAATCAAATGAAAGAGTGGCGAAAAGCTTGGTATCCCAAAGCCAGCAGTACCCCGATGGCTTATCACGCTCCAATGGGTCACATGATGGCAATGACTCCCGAACAAATGCAAAGCATGATGATGAGCATGGATTTAGGGGCCGCTGACGACCAATTTGACTTGCGATTTATTAATGCGATGATTCCTCACCACGAAGGAGCTTTAGTGATGGCTGAAGATGCTTTGAAGAAGTCAAAACGCCCGGAAATGAAGAAATTGTCTCAAGAAATTCTGACTTCGCAAAAGCAAGAAATTGAGCAAATGAAACAGTGGCGGCAAACTTGGTATAAACAGTAATTTAGCTCACCTCAACAAAACGTGACCCAAATCCCCAAAATGAGTGACCTTAATCACAGTAGCTCAATAGTTAAGAAAATACTTGCTTCACAAAAGCAAGAAATTGAGCAAATGAAAAAGTCGCGACAACCTTGGTAGACAAAGTAATGTAGCTCGACTGTGGCTGTCAGCATTTGTCTGACTCCACCTCAGTTCCCTGAGAGTACCTACACCTACTGTAGATAATTGAACCGCCTTACCTCTAAAGTAGTAGAAAGTTACGTAAAAATACTGTAGACAATTGCTCAGCCCTACCTCTAAAGTAATAGATAGGTCAGCAAAAAGCTATATACATAGAGAGGGTAGTTTATGATATTGAATACCTTGGAATTAAACAGCACTTATAAATCAAATGCAGCCGTAGATGAGCTACGGAGCGAATTGAGAAAAGAAATTGCAGCGCCAGCAGAGATAAAAAAACCGGAAAAAAATATACAGCAAAATCGCTTGTCATTAGGCGAAACTTATCTTCGTATTTTAGAATCGGGTGGGCATCTGGGCTGTTGATTCAAAATTTTATCCTAATTTCATCCTAATTTCATTTGACCGTGAAATACTAGGTTGAGTAGAGCATTTCTAGCTCTTGGTCATTGCTTAGCGGTCGCTTCTTGGAAAATGCTAATAAGTAACTTTACTTAAGGGGTATCACTTACTTACCTTGGCAAAATACCAACTGCTAAACCTGTGGCACTCAACCTGATTTCAAGGACAATGCCAACGATGATATTCCACAAATATGCTCAGTGTTCGGCAATTATTAGCAGCTTGTCGGGAAGTTTGCTCAGCCTAATTTTGCTAAGTTCTCCTGCCGCTGTTTTTGCCCACGCTGGCCACGGAGATGAATTTCAGCATAGCGACGAAGCAACTGAAACTTCTACTGCTATTTCTGTAGATGCCGCAACAGCAAAACGATTAGGAATTAAAGTTTCCCCTGCTGCTCGCCAGCGGCTAGATATCGGCATCAAAACCACAGGACAAATTGAAACTTTACCCAACGAAAAAGTAGAAGTTACGGCTCCTGTTGCTGGGAAAGTAATAGAGTTGCTGGTTAAGCCTGGGGACAAAGTATCAAAAGGCCAACCCGTTGCGGTGTTATCGAGTTCAGAATTAGGACAGTTGCGGGTTGAATCTCTCTCGAAACGTGCCGAAGCTGAGGCAGATTTGCAGCAAGCGGAAGGCGATCTCAAACTAGCACGAGAAAATTACGATCGCCAACTTCAAATATCCGCAGCAGAAATCGCCCAAGCCAAAACCCAATTGACAGCGGTAACTAAGCAGTACCAACAAGAACAAGAATTAGTAAACAAGCGTTCTGTGGTGCAAGCCGCTAAAGAAAACTATCAGCGTCAAGTTGAAATAGCGCAAGCAGAAATAGCGCGGGCAGAAACTGAACTGACAGTAGCTAAAGAACAGTTCGATCGCGACAAAGAATTAGTGGCATCAGGAGCGATCGCGCGGCGCACAATGCTGGAATCGCAAGCCCACTTCGCCGAAGCACAAGCCGCTGTTGCTAAAGCAAAAAGCCGTCCTGAAGTTATCAAAGCCCAAACCGAAATTAAACAAGCCGAAGTAGACCTCCCAATGCGGGAATTGCGGGAATCTCAAGGCAGAGTAGCAGAAGCAAAAGCTCAACTTACCAGAGCTCAGAGCCGCCGGGAAGTCCTAGAAGCCGAGAACCAAGTCAAACGCGGCCAAACTGCCGTCGAAGTCGCTCAGTCGCGTATTCGCTTGGCTGACGCAGCCTATCAAGCGCGGCTCCAACAATTAGGAACTGCTGCCAACGATCGAGGACTCGTTACCGTAGTGGCTCCGATTTCGGGGACGGTAGCCGATCGCGAAATCACCCCAGGAGAGTCAGTAGACGCTGAAAAACCGTTGATGAGTCTGTTAAATGACAGCCGCGTTTTTGCCACAGCCAATATTTACGAAAAAGACCTGAATCAAGTAAAACAGGGTCAGGAAGTCAGGGTAAAAGTCGCTAATTTACCCGATCGCACTTTCAAGGGAAAAATCGCCTTAATTGGGTCATCCGTGGAAGGAGAAACGCGGGTTGTGCCGGTGAAAGCAGAACTAGATAATATTAACGGCGAATTAAAGCCAGGACTATTTGCTGAGTTGGAGATTTTAACCGACAAAACTGCAACAAATATTTTAGCAATTCCGAGTGAGGCAGTAGTGGATGTTAGCGGTAAAAAAACCGTTTACGTCCAAAATGGCAATGCTTATCAAGCTGTTGAAATTGAACTCGGTCAAACTGCCGGAGATTTAGTTGAAGTTAAGAGGGGTTTATTCGAGGGAGATTTGATAGTAACGCAGCGAGCACCTCAACTTTACGCACAATCTTTGCGGGGCGGCAGCCATAAACACTCAGAAGAGGAGGAAAAGAAAGAGGCAACTCCAAAGGTAACAGAGGTTAATTTTAATAATTTACCCGTGTCTTTATGGTGGGCGGGAATAGGGGGAGGAGTTGCGATAGCCTCCCTGACTTTCACAGCGGGTGTGTTGTGGGGAAATCGACGCAAATTGCCAGCAATAGCAGCGGATTCTGGAAACAATGCTGCAAATAATGGTTTTTCCGCTTCTACATCGACCTGGGACGATGAATTGCTATTACACAATGACAACCATCACGTTAAAACTCCAGAGGCAGAAGTCAAGAGTTTGAAGTAACAGCACGACACAGAAGTCACGGATACACGGATAGCTGTTTTTATCAATGCCCAATGCCCAATTCCCAATGCCCAATTCCCAAATTATTAAATGTTCAGCACAATTCTCAGATGGGTAATTAACCGTCGCTGGCTAGTCGTTGTCGCCACCATTATTGTTAGTCTGTGGACATTTTCTATCATCCCCCAAATGTCGCTTGATGTCTTCCCTCCTTTTGCACCCCCGCAAGTCGAAATTCAGACGGAAGCACCGGGGCTCGCGCCGGAAGAAATCGAGTCTTTGGTAACACTGCCGATCGAAAGTGCAATTAATGGAACTCCTGGGGTGACAGCAGTGCGATCGTCTTCGGCTGTGGGCCTTTCTGCGGTTAAGGTAATCTTTGATTGGGGAACTGAAATTTATCAAGCGCGGCAGTTGATAACAGAACGGTTACAGCAAGCGCAAAGCAAACTCCCGGCTGGGGTAGAAACACCGCAAATTTCTCCGACAACTTCTCCTGTCGGCACTGTTATTACCTATGCTTTTACATCAGAAACTACTCCTTTGATGGAAGTGCGCCGTCTGGTTGATTGGCAAGTCACAAATCGGCTTCTGGCAGTGACTGGCGTT
Organism: Microcoleus sp. B3-D7; assembly: GCF_036705305.1. Taxonomy (NCBI): domain Bacteria; kingdom Bacillati; phylum Cyanobacteriota; class Cyanophyceae; order Oscillatoriales; family Microcoleaceae; genus Microcoleus; species Microcoleus sp. B3-D7. The sequence continues at coordinate 91,002 of NZ_JAUBUE010000005.1, forward strand.
GCTCAAGTGGTGGCTTACGGCGGCGAAGAAAGGCAGTATCAAGTATTAGTAGAACCTGCAAAGTTGAAAGCTTTTAATGTGTCGTTGCAGCAAGTAGCTGAAGCGGCGGCGGCTGCGAATGTTAACGCGCCGGGGGGGTATTTAATTACGCCGGATCGAGAAACTTTAATCCGGGGGGTGGGGCGGATTGAGTCTCTGGAAGATTTGCAGCAATCGGCGATCGCCTCTCGGCAAGGAACGCCCGTCAGAATTGGTGATGTAGCTGATGTCAAGATTGGTGCTGCCATCAAGCGGGGCGACGGCAGTTTTAACGGTAAAAAAGCTGTAATTGTGATGGTAAACAGACAGCCAGTTGCTGATACTCCGACGGTAACTAAAGCGGTTGAGGCAGCAATGGCTGAGGTGCAGCAAGCTCTGCCAAAAGATATTAAAGTTACTGTGACTTTTCGACAGGAAGAATATATTAATTCGTCGGTGGAGAATGTGCGATCGGCTTTAGTTGAAGGCAGCATCATTGTCACCCTTATTCTCATCCCGTTTTTGATGAATTGGCGCACTCTGGCGGTTGTTTTGCTGGATTTCTTTCTGACTTGGCTGTTGGCGCTGCTGGCGATGTATTGGTTGGGGCTGGGGCTGAATACGATGACTTTGGGTGGTTTGTCGGTGGCGATCGGCACTGCGATCGACGATGCGATCGTCTATGCCGAAAATACCTACCGCAACTTGAGAGAAAATAGGTCTTCGCTTCATCCGCGCCCGGTGATGGATGTGATTTTTGATGGCAGTCAGGAGGTGCGCGATTCGTTAATTGGAGCGACTGTTATTGGCATTGTGGTGTTTTCGCCAATTTTTACTTTGCCCGGTGTAGAAGGTAGGATTTTTACGCCGATGGGGATTACTTATTTGGTAGTTGTTGTAATTTCTAGTCTAGAATCGCTGTTAATATCTCCGGCCCTTTGCGCTATTTTGTTGCCTACCAAACGTATGAGTGCTGCGGAACCTTGGCTGCCGAGATTTTGCAAGCGCCTCTATCATTTTTTTATACAATTGTCAATGCGATTTTCGGGGATTATTTTAGCTTTAGCTGCTGCTAGCATGGTGGCTGCATTAATTATTTTGCCTTCCTTTGGACGGGTGTTTTTACCGGAGTTTCAGGAGCAAACTTTGGTGAATACTATTATGCTTTATCCTGGCGTGTCTTTGGAAACAACAGATAGCGCGGCTTTTGCTATTGAAGATGCACTTAAGGATGATAGCAGGTTTGAATACGTGCAAGTGCGATCGGGCAGAGCTCCGGGAGATGCTGATGCTGCGGGAGTTAATTTAGCTCACATTGATATCGGTTTGAGCGAGGCAGGGATGAAAAATCGGCCGAAAACTTTGGAGTCGCTGCGGCAGGAATTTGCTAAATTGCCGGGAGTTGCACCAAATATTGGCGGTTTTATTTCTCACCGGATGGATGAGGTTTTATCTGGTGTTAGAAGTCAGATTGCTGTCAAAATCTTTGGCCCGGATTTGGATCAACTTCGCAGCATCGGTGCCCAAGTTGAAGAGCAAATGAAAACCGTTGAGGGAATTGTGGATTTGCAACTCGAACCGCAGGTGCCAGTGCAACAAGTTCAAATTAAGTTTAACCGTCAAGCTGCGGGTAGATACGGTTTGAAAATCGGAGAGCTTTCTGAAATAATTGAGACAGCTTTAAACGGCAAAGTAGTTTCTCAAGTTTTGGAGGTGCAGCAAACTTTTGATTTAGTTGTGTGGTTGCAGCCTGAAGCTCGAAATAACTTAGAAACTATTCAGAATTTGCTGGTTGATACTCCCAGCGGCAACAAGATTCCCCTCGCCCAAGTTGCTACAGTAAAATACGGTACTGGCCCAAATACGATTAACCGTGAGAATGTTTCTCGCTTGATTGTGGCGGCTGCTAATGCTAAAGGTAGGGATTTGCGATCGGTTGTGAATGAAATTCAAGCTAAAGTAAAACGAGAGGTGGAGTTGCCTTTTGGCTATTTTATCCAGTACGGCGGTCAATTTGAAGCTGAGCAAAGAGCTTCGCAAAATATTATGATATTTAGTGCGATCGCCTTTTTGGTAATTACAGTATTGATGTACTTGTCCGTCAAGTCTATCGCTTCAACTGCTATGATTATGATTAATTTGCCGATCGGATTAGTGGGAGGAGTAATTGCGGTAGCTTTGACGGGCGGCATCATCTCTGTAGCTTCCCTGGTTGGCTTTGTCACATTATTCGGCGTTGCTACCCGTAACGGCTTGCTTTTAGTAGACAACTACAACACTAAATTTGCCGAGGGAATGCCTTTTAAGGAAGCAATTATAAAAGGCTCGATGGAACGGCTCAACGCCATCCTGATGACGGCTTTAACTTCAGCTTTGGGTTTAGCACCTTTAGTCTTTGAAGGTGGGGCGGGCAAGGAAATTTTGCAACCGCTGTCAGTAGTAGTTTTAGGAGGGTTATTTACTTCTACAGCCTTAACTCTGTTAGTTTTGCCAGCTTTGTATGCTCAATTTGGGCAATTTTTACTACCTCAAGAACCTCAGCCAGTTATTGAAGAGGGGAAGAGAGTTAATGTGTGATATTTTCTAATTATTGTCAGTCAGCAAGGAGTCAAACCAATGAAATCGCTCAAGTCAAATTTAATTGTTCTAGGTAGTGTCGGATTGCTGTTTTTGGGAGCTTGCAGTAAAGGCGACCAAGCAAGCGATCCAAATAGCACTCCAGCCTCCCCTCCTGTCGCCTCTCAACCTGCGTCTTCTACTCCCGCCACTGCTCCTGCAACAGCAACTAAAGGGGGGCAAGTTGTTCAGTCTGGAGCTTACTATTTAGAGTTTGTAACTGAAAAAGAAGCTACCGGAACTCATTTAGATGTTTTTTTGCAAAAAGGGCAGAAAAAGGAACCAGTTCCTAACGCCAAAGTGACGGCTCAAGTGCAGTTGCCGAATGGAAAGCAGCAAACCCTAGCTCTCAAGTATGATGCTGAGGGCAAACATTACGCTGTGGTGTTTCCCGGCAAAGATGCAGGAAGTTATCCCGTGAAAGTGACTGCGGATATTAACGGAGAAAAAGTTGACGGTCGTTTTACCTTCAATCAATAGATAGCTGATTTCCTAATGCGCTCTAAGTTATGGGCGCATTAGTTATTAGCAACAAACAACTGCCTCCTGCATTTCCACTAAAAAGCCGATCGTATTTCGCTCGCACTTAATTTCCTATTTACTTGCCTGGGTTTTTTTGAATGGGAAAAACACTCGACCTGCCAAACTTTGGAAGTAGATGCCGCCGACGGTAATTAAAAAGACGAAATAAGCGATCGCCTGCACGACATAGAGCTTATCCGTGTAGCCAAACAGCGCACTCAACAACAAACCTGGAAACTTGTCTTCGGGAAGCAGTTGCGAGGTATTCCAGACCATCGGCCCGAGAATGCAAGAATGGATTTTAGTAAATCTTTCGTAATAGAAACACATTGCTGCTGATTCGCGATTTGTTTGCGATAAAATATTTATCGCGCTGTCAAAGAGTCCCAAAGTAGATACCACTAAACCCGCTACAATGAAGAGCAATAAAATGCCCATATATTTGAAAAACAGGCGGATATTAATTTTGACTCCCCATTTAAACAGCAGGACACCAAGTCCGGTGGCTGAGAGAATGCCGCCCAAAGCGCCGATGGCTGGAATAATGCCTTGTTGAAACTTGGCGACGACAAACAAAACAGTTTCAAACCCTTCGCGCAAAACAGCAATAAAAACTAAACTAAATACGCCCCAACCGGCATGAGAGTTTTGCGTTAAAGCAGCACTTACAGCGCCTTCAACTTCGGCTTTCATAAATCGCGCTTGCTTGGTCATCCAAATCAGCATCCAACTCAGCATTGCGATCGCTATCAGCCCAAAGATTGCTTCTAGCAGCAATTCCATAATCGGTGCAAAAGGCTGATTGGATGCGGACAAAATTTGCATCGTCCAGACCAACAGTACACCTATCAAAGCGCTGGCAATAAGTCCAACCCCAACACCCCCAAAAACCCAAGGGCTTAAATAGCTTTGTCCCGACTTTTTGAGGCAAGCGAGAACGATTCCGACAACTAAGGCGGCTTCGACTCCTTCGCGGAGAGTAATTACAAATGTGGGCAATGCTTCGCTAAAATTCATCTTTTTAGTTGAGGTAATATCTGGAGGTAATTGGTAATTTGTTTTACCAATTACCGTTGGCGGTTTGAGTTAACTTTTTTAAGATGCGGGTTTGAGAACTTTTTGGCTGTCGCTTTCGATCGCTTTAACTAGCTGGTTGACTTGTTCGGTGGTTTTTACGGGGGCTGCCGGCGCGATCGCACTGGGCCAACTTGTCTTAAGTTCAGTCATGTTGGCAACAATTGCTTTATCGATTTGCGGGCTAGTTTTAGCCACTTGCTCGGCGATATCTTTGTACAGGCTTTCCGCGTACATGACAAAACCCCGCGAATCTTGGTATTCAATAATTGCGGAAATTTTGCCGTTAGCAACTGCCGCTCCGTATTCGGAATTAGCTGTATCCAACAAGCCGTTAATCACTTGCAGCACGAATTTCGGATCTTTTCGCTGCGTTTCGGGAAGGGCGGCAATTGCTCCATCAACTGCTTGCATTGATGTGGTAAATTCCGCCTTGACTTGAGCCGGATCTTTTGCACCCGCTTTAACTAAATCCTGCAATTTAATTAAAGTAGCCTTAAATTCAGGAATTTTACGCTCGTTTAGCTGATCTTCCACATCGGCATAAATTTCTTCGACTGGATGCCCGATGTGCGGTTCTGCCTGGTCTGGTTTGCCTTGATCCAAGAGTTCTTGGGCTACGAAAAGATGCCCTTTCATCAAGCCAAGTTTAGTCATGTAGTCTACATCTTTGGGTTCGCCTGTCAGCACCACATTTTCAATAGTTACCAAGTCTTTGATTTGGTCGAATTGCGCTTGAGTAATGACATTTTTTGAAACCAATTCTTCGACTTTTCCGTAAGGGCGGCTGGCTTGAATTTTGTTAGAAAGTGCCGGCACTCCTAACTTGGCTTCGAGTTTATCTAACTCTGAAAGAATGGCAGTATTGATGTTGATGCCGCCTTTTTTGCCGCCGTGATGCCCGCTGTGACCGCTTGTGGATGCGGGACTGGCTGTGGCAGCGGGTGAGGGTGTACTGTCGGTGTTGCTGGCTGTGGGGGAAGCGCAACCAGCTAGAGCAACGAGGATGGCTGTAGCAGTGACTCTAGGTAATAAACGAAATGTGGATAACATGGCAGTTGCTAATTTTTACGTTATGTGCATTTGGTTTCGCAAGTTATTAAGAATAATTCTCAATTATTTGCGAGCTATTCATTCTACCTATTTGCGATCGAGCTTGTCAAATAATTTCATACTTTATTTGAATCGGCGCACCCTGGTAGCAGGATGTGGTTTAAGTGATGACATCAAATACCCCCATGCAGCCAGCTTCGGCGATCGCATCTTGATGGGGATGAAACATAAATTTTCCAGCGTAGCCGTAGGTAAATTCTAAAATATGCCGTTCAGCTACTCCCATTGTGATTACATCGGTTCTTTCACTGGGAGTTAAAGTCATTCCCGTGCGATATACGTCAAAAAAGTTGGCGTGCAGGTGGAAGGTTACTGCCGCTTCGTACTCAATCAGGTTGAGAACGTACAGCCGGATTAGCTGATTTCTGTAAATAGGGATCGGGTTATTCATGTAATAATTGGGCAACCCGTTAAAAGCGTAAAGTTCGTTTTTTTCGTCGTCGTTTACGTCGTATCCTCCCATGATTAATAAGATTTCATCGGCGGGAGGGCGGGGTTTTGGCGGATCGATGATGAACATTCCATATAGTCCCTTACCTACATGGCGAGTTACGGGTTCAATATGGCAGTGATATAGATGCAATCCGTAAGGATTGGCATCGAATTCATAAATAAATACCGAACCGTTTTTCACTGGTTTAACGCCATCCATTTCGCTGGTATGAACGCCGTGAAAGTGCAGCGAATGAGAATGTCCGGCTTTGTTATAAAAAATGACGCGGATTCGATCGCCCTCTGTTGCCCTCAATGTCGGCCCCGGCACGCGATTGTTCACGTTCCAGGTGTTGAAAGCGACGGCGCTGTTAAGTTGGACGATCGAAGTATTAGCTTCCAGGCGAAATTCCCGAACCGTGCGCCCGTTTTCGCGCGTCACCGTGCCGTAATCAAAATCCCGCGCAATTTGCATCGGGTTAATATTGCTGACGGTGAGTGCATCTGCGGGGATGGGCGGTATTCTCGCGACTGATGTCGGTTTGCGAGTCAAGTTTTGAAGTGCGATCGCGCCACCCGCTACCCCAGCCCCAGCTATTCCTAGCTGTAGCAGTTGGCGGCGACTCCAGCGCCCAGCCTTTTTAATGGCGGGACGATCGGATAAATCTGTCATAACTTATTGAAAATTTTTCTCAAAAATTTACTCGTGGTAGATTATAAGACATTACCAGCTTGTTGTCAATTATTGTCAACTGTTCTCTTTTTCTGCGAATTCAGAATATTTCATGCTGATTTCATCTCAGTATGTGAGCTTAAAGATTGGGGTAGATGCTGCCGATCGCTAACAATGTATAAGGATTTACCGCTATAAATTAGAGTTATGAGAGTTTTGTTAGTTGAAGATGAGCCAGATTTAGGGAAAGCGATCGATCGCACTTTAAAGCAGGAAAAATATATAGTTGATTGGGCGCTAGATGGCAGTGAAGCTTGGGAATATTTAGACAGTCAGTGGACGCAATATAACCTAGCTATTTTTGACTGGTTGCTACCAGGATTGTCAGGATTGGAACTGCTGCGGAGATTGCGTGCTAAAAATAGCGCACTGCCCGTTTTGATGCTAACAGCCAAAGACCGAATGGAAGATAAAGTTGCGGGACTAGATGCCGGGGCTGACGATTATTTAGTTAAACCGTTTGGAATGGCGGAACTGTTAGCAAGATTGCGGGCTTTGCAAAGGCGATCGCCCCAAATTCAACCGCAACAGCTACAGGTAGGAAATCTGGTTTTGGACTGCGGAAATCGAACTGTGTGCCATCTCGATCGAAGTGGCAACAGCCAGATAATTGCTCTAACAAACAAAGAGTTTCAACTGCTAGAATACTTTATGAAACATCCCAACCAAATTATCACCACTGACCAAATTCGGAATCAGCTATGGGAGGCGAGTGCAGATACCTTTAGCAATGTGGTAGCAGCTCAAGTGCGCTTGCTGCGACGCAAACTTGAGTCGGTTGGCGGCGCGAATTTAATTGAAACCGTTCACGGCGTCGGATACCGCATGAGAAATTAAAGTAGGGCGGGTTTTCCGGTTGCCCCCACAATAAAATTTAATTTTTGTGGGACAGGCATCTTGCCTGTTCTTAACAATTAGAGGACTAAGGCCAACTGGCACAAAGGTATGTAGTTGCGCTTCAGCGCTCTTTCCTAAGCTAAGAACGCTTAGCCGGGTCAAAATGAGTAACGAGCCTACTAAGTTTCAGCGTTTTAATTCTGAGTCCAAGCTCCCCCAAGCAATCTTCCTTGATTGAAGTCTCAAAAATCGGAACGTGAAATAGGGGTTTTTGGCTTTTTGTATGGTTCAGATTTAAGACGCCGGACAGGGCTAGCTAAGAGCGCTGAAGCGCAACTACATACCTAAAATATCGCCCTTATTTGTAACAGTTGGTCTTCGTTCTAAATTATATAAAATCTAAGTTTAAATGAATCAAAATAAACTATTTAACCGAACTCGCTGGCAATTAGCCATTTCCTATGCGGCTGTAATGGGTTTGATTTTAAGCTTGTTGGGATTTGGCGTATATAAGGCGATCGCCCACGCTCACTGGGTAGCCATAGACCGGGAATTAGAATCGGTAGCGGGGACGCTACACGACAGCCTAGAACTCAAATTGCAGCAGCCCGGACGCTTGGAGCCAATAGTAAACGAACTTTTGCCCAACCTCCGGCTAATTGGAGTTAAAGGCATTAAAGAACAGTTGCCAAGCCGCCATATTTTAAGCGCTATCAACCAAGGCTATTACTATATTCGTTTATTTGATTATTCGGGGAAATTAATTGCTACAGCAGGCGCTTATCCCGAAGAATTACCCCTCCAATTTAACTCCCAATATTGGCAAACAATAACTGACACTAAAGGCAATGTTTACCACCAAATTTCTGTAGCGCTACACACCCAAACACAGCAAGATTGGGGATATTTTCAAGTTGGCAGGAGCCTGCAAGACTTCAATGATTATCTCAGTACAGTGAAATGGGTTTTGAAATTAGGATTGCCTACAGCATTGATTTTGATAGGCTTTGCTAGTTGGTTGTTGGCAGGATTGGCCATGAAACCGATTTACTCTTCCTACCGACAAATTCAACAGTTTACAGCGGATGCAGCCCACGAATTGCGAACGCCTTTAGCGGCTTCGCAGGCGACAGTAGAATCGGCCCTGTTGACGCCTCAATTAGATGAAAAAGAAGCGCGGGAAATTTTGCGGACGATCGATCGCCAAAACCGACGGTTGACTCAGTTAGTTGCTGATTTGCTGCTGCTGGCTCGCATGGATAATCAGGCGATACGCGATCGCCCTCAATTGTGTTGTTTGAATGACTTGGTGAGCGATTTAGTCGAGGAATTGGCAGCAATGGCGATCGCTTCTAAGGTAGCGTTAACATCCTCCGTGCGAGTGCAGCAGCAATTAAATGTTGTCGGCAATTCCGACCAACTTTATCGCTTAGTTGCTAATTTAATTGTTAATGCCATTCAATACACTCCGGCGGGCGGGAAAGTAACAGTTATTTTAGATTGCAATCACATCGAGGCGATCGTTCAGGTTCAAGATACCGGTATTGGGATCGCGGCGGCAGATTTAGAGCGAATATTCGATCGCTTTTACCGAGTCAACAGCGATCGATCGCGCCATACCGGCGGTTCGGGACTGGGATTGGCGATCGCCCAAACCATCGCCCGCGCACACCGCGGCAGCCTCAGCGCCCGCAGCGAATTGGGTTCCGGCAGCACCTTTCTCCTGCAGTTGCCTTTGTGAGCTACTATGTGAGGGCAACTGACATCTTGCACCATGTTCGCTTAACAGGCTTTTCGGCCTGTTCCACAAAAATTGAAATATCTTGTGGGGAGTAGGGGTTGGACAGGAGAACCCGCCCGTGAAAGGCTAATTGAGAATTGTGCAAGATGTGGGGAAAACCGAATCATCTTTTTGTGGTAATCCCTTTTGCAGAAGAGAGCACGATCGCCGAAAATCATTAAATAGCTATTTCTAAGCAATTAGCAGTCATCAGAGAGAAAAATTATGACAGTTTTAGAACAGGGAACAATCTCAATCCATACCGAAAATATTTTCCCGATTATCAAGAAGTCGCTATACACTGACCACGAAGTCTTCTTGCGGGAACTAATTTCTAACGGCGTCGATGCCATTGCCAAACTCAAAATGGTTTCCCGTTCCGGCGAATACGGCGGCGACATGGGCGAACCGCAAATCAACATAGCGATCGACAAAGAAAACAAAACCCTCTCAATTTCCGATAACGGGATCGGCATGACCCCCGACGAGGTAAAAAAATACATCAACCAAGTCGCTTTCTCCAGCGCAGAAGAATTTATTCAAAAATACCAAGGCAGTGGCGACGACGCAATCATTGGTCACTTCGGCCTAGGTTTCTACTCTTCTTTCATGGTGGCGAAGAAAGTAGAGATTGATACTCTTTCTTACCAAGAAGGCTCCCAAGCAGTACACTGGTCTTGCGACGGTTCTCCCGCTTTTGAACTATCAGAATCTTCCCGCACGGAACGCGGCACTACTATTACTCTTACCCTCCAAGACGAAGAAGAAGAATATTTAGAACCGACTCGCATTAAGCAGTTAATCAAAACTTACTGCGATTTCATGCCAGTTCCCATCAAATTTGAGGGAGAGGAACTCAACAAGCACAAAGCAATTTGGCGGGACTCAGCCAGCAATTTGCAAAAAGAAGATTACTTGGAACTCTACCGCTACCTTTACCCGTTCCAAGACGAGCCGCTGTTGTGGGTACACCTGAATACAGATTATCCTTTCATTGTCAACGGGATTCTTTACTTTCCCAAACTGCGCCCGGATGTCGATGTTACCCAAGGCAATATTAAGCTATTCTGCAACCAGGTTTTTGTCAGCGACCACTGCGAAGAAATTATCCCGAAATTCTTGATGCCGCTGCGGGGCGTTATTGACAGTACCGACATTCCGCTGAACGTTTCTCGCAGTTCTTTGCAAAGCAATCGCACTGTGCGGAGAATCGCTGATTATATTGCGAAAAAAGTGGGCGATCGCCTGAAAGAACTCTACCGCGACGACCGCAACGAATACATTCGCTGCTGGCAAGATATCGGCACTTTTGTCAAGTTTGGAACTCTCAACGATGACAAGTTCAAAAAGCAAGTCGAAGATATCTTAATCTACCGCAGCACCTACGAGCCAACAGCGGACAAGCCAGAAACTGTAACGCCAGAAGTTCAGGTGCAAACTGAGGAAGGAGATTTGTGGCAAGATGTCACTCCGAAGTCGGAAAATTCTACTTCCACGCAGCCTTACACGACTCTAAAAGAGTATTTGGAACGCAATCAAAAACGCCACGAAAATCGTGTGTTTTATTGTACCGATCCGGCGTCTCAAGCAACTTATGTTGCTATGCACAAAAGCCAAGGTTTAGAAGTGCTGTTTATGGATTCTTTCATCGACACGCACTTTATCAGCTTCTTGGAACGAGAATACTCAGATGTCAAATTCTCGCGGGTTGATTCCGACATCGACGAAACGCTAATTGACAAAGAGAAAGAAGCGGAAATCGTCGATCCGGCGACGAATAAAACTCGCAGCGAACAAGTTAAAGAGATGTTCCAAAAAGCTCTCAATAAGCCGAAAGTGAACATTCGCACAGAAGCTTTGAAGTCTGACTCTGCGGAGGCAACGCCACCTGCGATCGTACTTTTGCCGGAAGCTTTGCGCCGGATGCGCGACATGACGGCGCTTTTGCAGCAGCAAGCCGCCGAATTCCCCGAAGAACACGTTTTGCTGGTGAATACCTCTCACCCGCTGATTCAAAATCTGGCGAGTTTGAGTCAGGGTGCGATTATTCAAGGCGGCAGGGAGTCTCCGTCGGCTGAGTTGGCGAGTATGATTTGTCACCACGTTTACGACTTGGCTTTGATGGCCCAGAAGGGTTTCGATGCTGAAGGGATGAAGGATTTTGTCGAGCGATCGAATCAAGTCTTGACAAAGTTGACTGAACGTGCAATGTAATTACCCCCCCCAACCCCCCTTGCTAAGGGGGGGAGTAAGAGTTTATTTCTATTGCTGAGCGGGCGATCGGGTGTTTTTTGTCCCCCCTTTAACAAGGGGGGCTAGGGGGGTTCTGCGCTGTTGCTATATAATAAAAGGCTGCACGCAAAAAACGGTAATCTGGAGCGCAATATGTCACGGAAATGTCAGCTAACGGGAAAGAAGGCTAATAACGGTTTTGCAGTTTCTCACTCGCACCACCGCACTCACAAATTGCAAGACGCCAATTTGCAGTGGAAGCGGGTTTGGTGGCCGCAGGAGAAGCGCTGGGTAAGATTGCACCTTTCTACAAAAGCGATTAAAACCTTGCAAAACAAGGGTTTGGAAATCATGGCGAAGGAAGCTGGAATTAACCTGTACAAGCTTTAAAAAACTTGGCTAAATTAAAATGAGGGCGATCGCACATTGAATAGTGCGATCGCCCTTACTTTTAGAGAAAAACCTTTACTAAAGCTATTTTCGGCATTTCAGTAAATAAGTAGTCATCTGGCCTTTGCCTTTAACTTCGATCGCGCCGCGACTTTCAAATATATACTTGTCCTGCAATATATCATAAATTGCAGACGTGACTTGAATGCACCCCGGCAAGCCGTGGGATTCCATGCGGGAAGCGGTGTTAACTGTGTCTCCCCACAAATCGTAAATAAATTTTTTAATACCGATTACTCCGGCGACAACTGGGCCACTGTTGATACCGATTCTGATGCTGAAATCTTGATTGTGGGTATGGCTGAAGTCCATAATTGCCTGCTGCATATCGATCGCCATTTGGGCGATCGCCTCTGCATGATCCCTGCGGGGCATCGGCAGCCCTCCTACTACCATGTAAGCGTCGCCAATCGTCTTAATTTTTTCCAATCCGTGCTTTTCTGCTAGGCGATCGAATGTGGAAAAAATGTCGTTAAGCAAGGAAACTAATTCTGGCGGAGAAATTTGGGAACTAATTGTGGTAAAACCGACTATATCTGCAAATAATACTGTTACTTCGGCAAAAGTATCGGCGATGATGCTTTGGTCTTGTTTTAATCTGTCGGCAATGGGTTGTGGTAAAACGTTGAGTAGGAGACGGTCTGATTTTTCTTGTTCTAAACGCAAAGCTGCCTCAGCTTGTTTACGAGTTGTGATGTCTTGAACAGTACCTTCGTAATAAAGCAAATTTCCGTAGGAATCGCGCACGGTATAAGTATTTTCTGAAATCCAAATTATGCTGCCATCTCGGCGGTAAATTTGAGATTCAAAATCCGATACTTTGCCTTGTTCTTCTATTAAGCGGACAACTTCGCCGCGGCGATCGGGGTCAACATAAAGTTGTTGGCTAATCTCAGTTAGTGTGCCGACCAATTCCTCGCGTGAACTGTAACCGTAAATGCGAAGCAAAGCAGGATTGGCGCTGAGATATTGCCCATCTGGGGTAGTTTGAAAAATGCCGACGATCGCATTTTCAAAAATGCTGCGGTATTTTTCTTCAGCTTGCCGCAGCGCTTCTTCAGCCCGCTGGCGTTCTCGCGCTTCCATTGCGAAAGTTACAGAGTCTGCTAGAGAAACAGCGAAACTTTGTTCTTCAATCGTCCAAAAGCGGGGCATTCCTACGTGTTCTAAACAGAGAACTCCTGCTGTTTCTCCGCCTATTTGAATTGGCGTATCTAGCATCGAAGTGATGCCCAAGGGAATTAGGTAAAATTCCGAAAATTCTTTAGTTCTAAAATCGTTTTGCGCGTCAAAGGCAGCAATTGCGCGTTCTTCTCGCAGTGTTTGAAAATAGACAGGATAGTCTGCTGCTGTTAATTTCAAACCGTGTGAGTGCTGGTTGAGAGTGCGATCGAACAAATCCAGGCACTCCATCTTGGATTTAGTGCGATCGTACAGCCAGACGCTCGATCGCGCAACTTCCAGAGTACGGCTAGCAGTTTCCGTTATTTCTTGAAGCGCCTTTGTTAAGTCGCCTTGATTCAGCGCTTTGTTTTTGGCTAAATCAATTAATGCCGATTTCTGTTTCTGTAGCTGAAGTTCGCTTTGTTTCAGGGCATTTGTCCGCTCTTCAACTCGGATTTCCAGCTTTTCATTGAGCTTTTGCAAGGCTATTTCAGCTTTTCGGCGATCGGTGATATCTGTCCCGATGCAGAGGATGCCCAAAAGTTTGCCCGCTGAATCAACCAGCGGTTTATTTGCCCAAGATACCCAAACGCGATCGCCACTGCGCCGGATACTTTCATTTTCATAGCTGGTAAAGCGATCGGGATTTTGTAAAATTTGACTATAAACCAACTCTAAGTTATTTCCTTCACAGTCCGTCGGTGGAATAATGGTTCCCAAGGCATTTTTTCCCAGAATTTCTTCCTCCTTATAACCAAAGAATTTTTCGGCAAATTCGTTAAAAAAAGTAATATTGCCGTTAGCATCCAATTTCATAATAATGCTGCTAGCATTTTCCACCAATTCTCGATATTTAATTTCGCTCTCCCGCAGAGAATACTCTGCTGATGTGCGTTCAGCTACTGTCGCTGCCAATAACAGCGAGGTAATCGTAATTACACCCATAAAAGCTTGCAAAAATAAGATAGCCTGATTAATATTGTCGGCTTTGGCTGTGAAGGGCCCCCCTCCATGAGAACTGCCAAAAATTGCGATGATTGAGACAATAAACGATGCTAGGACAGCGGCTCGCTGACCGAATTGAAGCGCAGCCCACATTATCAAAGGAAAGGGCAAATATTCCAGGGGATAACGAGAAATCGAAGCTTCATGTTTCGACTCAAATACCAGCCAGCTCACCCCGATCAATAATATTAACCAGACTACTCGCTCAATTAAATAATTTTTCTTTGTTTCTGTTGGTCTTTTTAAACGATATGCTGTTACTTGAGGACGAATTAATATTAAAATTAAGGGAGTAAAAATTAAAACTCCCATTGTGTCTCCCAACCACCAATTCCATCGAGCAGACCAATATTCGCTCCACTCTATTTTGCCAGCTAAATAGAGAGAAACTGCGCCAATAGTGCAACTGATTTGAGTAGCAATTAGACCGCCAAACAAGATTAAATTAATTACATCTTTCAAACGTTCGAGAGAGGGACGAAACCGGAACCAGCTCAGGGCAGTTACTGCAAAAACCGCTTGCAGAATTGCCCCGACGTTTCCTCCCAGCCAAACCACGAATATCTGTTCATGTGGGTTAACCAAATTGAGCAAAAATGTACCCAAAACTATGGCAGGCCAGACTTTACTTCCAAACAATAAAAGTCCGGCTTGTGCAATTCCTGCGGGTGGCCACACCGAGGCAGCAAAGGGATTGACACCTTGAATTGAAATTGCTAGCCTCGCCCCCACGGCGTAAGCGACAGCAACGACAGTTACTTGAACTAAGTACCGCCCAATTCGGGATTGAGGGAATCGAAGAAACTGATTGAGGTTCAGATTCATACCGAGTTTTAAGTTTTAGGGAATTTCACATTCGGTCTTTAAAGTTCACAGCAGAAAGAAGGAAGAGGGATCAAGCAAGAAGGAAGCTAATGTAGGGTGCGCAGTGCGTACCTTACCCTATACGTTGCGCGTTAATGTAGGGCGATGCACTCCGCACCTTACCAATTATAAAGGCTTAGTTGATGGCGGCTTCAATCCACTGTTTCAAGGTAGGATTTACTTCATCAATGAGAATTTCATGTGATTTGTGAGTTGCTCTTTCTACGACTTCAACTTTGCCTGCTTTCAGCGAACGACCCGGAACAATCCGATAGGGAATGCCGATTAAATCGGCATCTTTGAATTTAACTCCGGCCCGTTCATCGCGATCGTCGAGTAGGGTTTCAATGCCAGATTGGTTTAGTTCTGCGTAGAGTTTTTCGGCGACTTCTACTTGTTGGGCGTCGGAAATATTGGGGATGCTAATGATGGCGTGATACGGGGCGATCGCCACTGGCCAAATTATCCCGTCTTTGTCGTAGGATTGTTCTACGGCCGATTGAGCTAGCCGCGACACGCCGACGCCGTAGCAGCCCATCATAAAGGGCATTTCTTCGCCTTGTTCGCTGGTGTAGGTAGCGCCCATTGCTTGGGAGTATTTGGTTCCTAATTGGAAGATGTGGCCGACTTCGATGCCTCTGGCGCTTTGCAAGGTTTGTTCGGGGTTGTGCACTGCCCGATCGCCTTTTTTGGCCGTCCTGACACCCACAACCGTTGCTGGTAGCGGAAATTCTTTGTTCCAATTGGCCCCGACAACGTGGTATCCTGATTCGTTTGAACCGGTGACAAAGTTTGTCAGGTCAACTGCTGTGCGATCGACTAAACGCAAAAACTTAGAGTTTACCTGCTTGCTTCCAGCGATATAATCATCAGCAACATCGGGAGCCATATAACCGAGAGGTAAAGATTTAGCAGCCCATTTCCGCTGAGCTTCCGCATCCGGAACAGTCAAAAATAAAACTGTTTTAGCTTGATAATTGCCCGCTAACTTCGTCAATTCATTCAGCAACTTTACCTGATTCACATCTTGGTCGCCGCGAATGCTTACCAATACCAAGACTGTGATACCATTGTCGTAAACAGCTTGGTAAAGCACATTTTTGACAACTTGCGTCGGAGAACATTTCAAAAACTTGCAAAGTTTATCAATTGTTTCAGTTCCCGGCGTTTCCCGCTTTTCAAAAGTTGCAAAGGGCGACGCTTCGGCATCAGCAGGCATCGATACAGCTTTTTCCACATTAGCTGCATACTGACCGTCTTCAGTATAGAGAACTTCATCTTCTCCCGCTTCTGCCAACACCATAAACTCTTGAGAACCAGAGCCGCCAATTGCTCCAGAATCAGCATCGACTGCTCGGAATTGCAAGCCCGATCGGCGCAGCATATTGCTGTAAGCTTGAGCCATATCCTGATAAGTTTTTTTCAGGCTTTCTTCGTTAGTGTGGAAAGAATAGCCATCTTTCATAATGAATTCGCGACCGCGCATCAACCCAAAACGCGGGCGAATTTCATCGCGGAACTTAGTTTGAATTTGATAGAGATGTACGGGCAATTGCCGATAGGAACGAATCATATCTTTAGCAATTGTAGTAATCACTTCTTCGTGCGTTGGGCCCAGTCCCAATTCTCGCTGCTGCCTGTCTGTCATGGAAAACATAATACCTTCCGCTTGAGTATAGGTATCCCAGCGGCCGGATTCTCGCCACAAATCTGCCGGTTGCAATTGCGGGAGGAGACATTCTTGAGCGCCGGTAGCGTCCATTTCTTCGCGCACAATTTGAGAGACTTTTTTGAGAACTCTCCACATCAAAGGGAGATAAGCGTAAAGACCGCTACCGATGCGCCGGATATATCCGGCACGGAGTAATAGTTTGTGGCTGGGAATTTCTGCTTCTGCGGGGTCTTCGCGCAGGGTGACAAAAAGCATTTGAGAGAGTCGCATAGCTGATTTCCTTAAAATACCGAATGATTGTAATCTCAGATTAACTTCTGATATTATCAGACGTGAGGCGGATTTGATTAAATATATGAATAAAATTTGGCAAAACTACGAAAAAGGTATGGCAGTATTTGATAATTGTCACTCTCCTACTGTGCAATCTCAGTGGCTTGCTTTAAAAGATGAAATAGGAGAATTTGTTCGAGAACCTAATTTAAGCGAAATTTGGGATATTGTTCATGCTGCTGGTCGATTGTTTTACAAACTAACCGGAATTCCTTTCAATTTACTGGCCTATCCTACTGTTCGCAAACACAGTCAACGTTTTGAGGAGTACGGCTGTATTCGCAGCATTCGCAACTGTGAGGGTAAATGCTGCGGCAAAAATTCGTAGCCTAGGCTGCGACGCACCCGATATCATGTTTGTTGAATTGCCTGCAATTAGATATAGAAACCCTCGATCGCAACCGACTGCTTATGCAGATCCCTCCCTCGGAATTACTAGATAGCTTTGAGCCTAAAAATCAAACGAAATCCTCAACCAGGTAGCGTACTCTACGATATGTAGAGTGCATTACATCGCACTTTACTACTATTGATAATTGGTGGGGGTTGCCCCCGCCTCAAACTTGCCACTTTTATGCGATCTCTGCTGCTACCAACCCCTTAAAAAGTAATTTCTGACTTTAGACGGATTTATTTTTTAGCTTCCAGAGCCATAATAAGCAGTAAGGATGAGATCACTATAGAACTGAGTTACCACTCATCCCAATGTCACTAAGAAGGGCTTCCGTAAGATAAAGCCGAACCCAAACAGAACCTCATCTAAAGATTACAAACACCCCTAGAAAAAAGTTGGGGGCATTTTTCGCTATGCCGAGTTAGGCATAAAAATTAAGGAGGTAAATTATGTTTCAAAGCGAGTTATTAATGTCGCTGTACACTCCAAAACTCGATAGGGGCCAAATGCCAGTAGAAATGCCTGTACAAATGCCTGTACAAATGCCTGTAGAAATAGATGTGCCATTTGACCACCCCGATATCGGAGGGCTGATGTTTTTAAGCCCTCAGTTTTTCGTGGCATTAATCGCCGGAGTCATCATGGCTTTCGGCTTCCAATTCCTGTTAACAAATTTCTCGATCGCCGCCAAAATATCAAATTGGGACGAGGCTTTACCCGACGATGACGATGATGATGAGTCCGAAAGTATAGGCCGTAAAGTTCGCAAAATCGAAGGTTTAGTCGGGGGTTGGATTTTAGTCACCGTTAACCTGGCTTTATTTTTGGCTTGTTTTCTGGCCGTCAAACTAACTTCAATTGCCTCGGTAGACGGAGCGGCAATTATTGGTGTGGTAATCTGGGCTGCGTACTTTTTAACCCTGGTGTGGCTCGGTTCTAGCGCCGTCGGTTCTATGATCGGTTCCTTGATAAAAACTGCTTTTTCAGGCGTTCAAGGCCTCATGGGTACTGCCGGTGCAGCGATCGGCGGCAAGATGGCCAGCGACCAAATGGTCAACACTGTAGAGGCATCTGTTGCCGCTGTCCGCCGCGAATTGAGTTCGGCGGTAGACCCGGATAGCATTCGCGAAACACTGCAAGATTATGTGGGTTCTTTGCAGTTACCGAAATTAGATGTTAAGGAAATTCGCGGTCAATTTGAAAAGTTGCTGGGCGATGCAGATATCAAATCTCTTGCGGGAAGCGACGTTCTGAAGAATGTTAACCGCCAGACTTTTGTGGATTTAGTTAAGAGTCGCACAGACTTTTCTCAAGAGGAAATAACTCAAGTTGCTGACCAACTCGAAGGCGTTTGGAAGCAAACTTTTGGCAAGCAGCAAGAGCAGAAAGACCCGAATTTAGAGTTGGTTGATTTTCTCAAGTTTGCGGCTCCCGATTTGCTGAAGTCTGACGAACTCAACGCCAAGCTGTCTCAAATTCTGGAAAGTCGGGAAAACAAATCGGAATCCAGCAGCAGTGGCATGAAGCGAGCGATGCAGTTGGGTGTGGAAGCTCTTGTGGGCACTGTTTTGTCGCGGACGGATTTGTCTGATTTGGATGTTGAAAAAATCACTGGTCAGTTGCAGCAACTGACAGCCAAAGGGACGGAACAAGCTAAATCTTTGGCTTCTAAGGTGGGCGACAAAGTGCCTGCGCTGCCTTTCAATACAGCTAAGGCTGATGTGGAAAACTACTTGATGAATGCCCAACCTTGGCATCTCAACCGGGAGACAATCAAGCAAGAATTTAGGGATGTGATTTACGACCCGGAAGCCTCTCCTGGGGCCGTTTTGCGCCAGTTAGAGCTGTTTAATCCCGATTATTTTGTAGGGATTCTGAGCCGCCGTGAGGGGTTTGCTCCGGAACAGGTGACGGAAATTGCCGAACAGCTTGAAGGTGTCCGCCAAGAAGTGTTGGAAATAGTGCAAGCTGCGGCTGGTGAAGAACAGTCTCAAGATTTGCGGAGCCGGATTGAGAATTATTTGCGATCGACTGGCAAAGATGAGCTGAATCCTGAAGGTATCGAACGGGATTTCCAAGCGCTTTTGGAAGACCGGGATGCTGGTTTTGAGGCTTTGCGCGATCGCCTTTCGCAGTTTAACCGCGATACTTTGGTGCAGTTGCTGGGTCAGCGGGAAGATTTCAGTCCAGAGGAAGCCGATCAGTTAATCGGGCGGCTCGAAAGTTCCCGCGATCGCGTTATTTCTAGAGCTCAAGAATTGCAAGAGCAAGCGCAATCGAAAGCCCAAGAATTGCGGCAAAAGGTAGAAGACTATCTCCGCAATACTAATAAGGAAGAACTCAATCCTGAAGCGATCGAGCGCGAGTTTCAAACGCTGTTAAACGACCCGGAAGCTGGATTTAAAGCGCTGAGAGAACGCTTGTCTCAATTCGACCGCGATACGCTGGTGCAGTTGCTGTCACAGCGCCAAGACCTCAGCGAAGAACAGATAAATCAGGCGATCGACCGGATCGAATCTGTGCGCGACAACATTATCCACGCGCCGCAAATAGTGGCAGATAGAGCTAAGCAACAGTACGAGGAAGTTACTGCAAAAATTGGCGAGTACCTGCGGAATACAAACCTCGAAGAACTCGATCCAGAAGGTATCAGTCGGGATTTGACTAAATTGTTTGAAAATCCGAAAGAGGGTGCTTTGGCACTTCGGGAAAGACTTTCTCAGGTCGATCGCGAAACTTTAGTCAAGTTGCTGTCGCAGCGGGAAGATTTGAGCGAAGAACAGATCAATCGGACGATCGATCGCGTGCAAGATTCGATTCGCAGCATCGTGAAATCGCCCCGCCGCTTGGCCTCTCGCGCTCAAAAAACAGTCCGCGATTTCCAAGGCAGTTTGGAAAATTACTTGCGGAATACGGACAAGGAAGAACTCAATCCTGAAAGCATCAAACGCGATTTGCAGTTGCTGTTTAGCGAGCCGGGAATGGGGATGCAAAGTTTGGGCGATCGCCTGAAGCACTTCGATCGATCGACTCTGGTAGCATTGCTGTCGCAGCGGGAAGACATCTCGGAAGAGGAAGCTAACAGAATTGCCGACCAAATTGAATCTGTCCGCAACCAAATTCTCGAACAAGTTCAAATGGTTCAGGACAAGTTTCAGTCGGCAATGGACGGTATTTTCGGAAAAATCCGCGATTACCTCAATTCGCTCGATCGACCTGAACTCAACTACGAAGGCATCAAGCGGGACTTGCGTAAAGTGTTTGACGACCCGCAGGCAGGATTTGACGCGATTAAAGAGCGTTTAGGTGAGTTCGATCGCGGTACTTTAGTTGCCCTGCTGAGTTCTCGTTCCGATATTTCCGAGACAGACGCTCACCGACTTGTTGACCAAATGGAAGGAGCCAGGGACAGCGTTTTATTGCGTTCGGAACGCCTGCAAAATGAAACCAAAAAACGCATCAAACAGCTCAAGAACAAGGCCAAGCAGCAAGCAGAAGATGCACGCGAAGCGGCAGCAACTGCTGCTTGGTGGCTGTTCGGTACGGCTCTGACTTCTGTGGTTGTTTCGGCTTTGGCTGGAGCAATAGCAGTCAACGGTATTTCTGGTTTGTTTAGCTAGACTTTCCACGAGTTTGAAATAAAGTTCTCCTGATTCTAGGCTGGCTGTTTGCCAGCCTATTTTCTTTGGAAGAATATCAGAGTCCTTCAGGATTCTATAGTTGGCGGAAACACTCTCGATAAATCGAGCGCCAAGTCGTGAAAATAAGGCAGATTAACAGACTCGTTGGGCAGAAAAATCAGCGTCCTGCGATAACCAAATTGGCCAGGGGCATTCTGATACGGCTCGCTGTAACATTCCAAGCAAGTTTGTGATAAATTAAATATCCAATAGTTACAGATTCCGGCTTCAGCATAAAGGGGGAGCTTAACCTGTTTGTCGTAACTCAAAGAAGAATCTGCAACCTCAATCAGCAACAGTATATCCCCTGGACAGGGGTGAGAGGATAGATAGTCGTCAGGGCGATTTTGTACGAGCGAAAAATCAGGTTCAGGTTCGCTGTTTGTCGGTAAAACGATGGGAGATTGACACTGTAAAGTTGCCCGCTCTGCTACTATGGCGCTTAATTCCCGCAATAATCTTCTCCGACAGGTTTCGTGAGCGGTACCTTTAGCTGCCATTTTTAGAAGTTCTCCATTAATTAACTCAACTCGATCGTCCTCACCAAAGAACCCCAGTTCTGTCAGGCGGTGATATTCCGCTATGGTGAAGCGTTTTGCAGTTGCGATCGACATAACAGCCACCTAAATAGAGGTCTGTTGCGATTATAGGCGATCGTCGATCGGCTAAACAATGCTAATTACGAGTACAGCCCACAACAATCTTGTCAAATTTGCCTCATCCTTTGGTTGCAAATTTTCCCAATTTTGGTAAATTTACTCCTCGAACTTATGTCCGGGATCATCTCTGTCTTAAGCAAGATTCTAGCATCACTATTTATTAGGTACTTTAACTTAAGTAGCAAACAAAAGTTTTCTCACAAATAAGAAAACTGAGCAATACATATTATTTTGGAGGCTTGAATGACCTTTACTACCAGTGCTTACGACCAAGGAAAAGCAGATATTAAGCAGTTGAGTGTAGACGACCAATTAGGTTTGCTGTGGTTTGTTTACACCCAAATGGGCAAGTCAATAACGCCAGCGGCTCCCGGTGCTTCCGGTTCCGACATCGCTCAGGGTTTGTTCGATCAAGTCAAGCCTCTGCCCCACCAAGAACAACTACAAGTAATGCGCGACATTGCCTCAAAAGCCAATACTGAAATCAGCCGGATGTACGGCTCGATGAGTCCTGAAACCAAGCTGGCTTTTTGGTATTTCCTCGCGGTAGGAATGGACGAAGGAACTATTATTCCTGTGCCTCCCGACTATCAACTTCCCGACGCAGGAAAAGCTTTATTAGGAAAGATTGAGGGCATGGATTTCCAGCAGCAAATTGATTTCCTTCGCGGTACAATTTTAGACATGGGTGCTGAAGCCGCTCCGGGGGCTGGCATTTAAAAATAGGGCTTACGAAAAAAAACCCGGTTTGTAGGGGAATATGGGGTGCCGCAACGAGGCATCTAAGAAGAAACCGGGTTTTTAGCCTTTTGATGCGTAAGTCCTCAAAAAGATTAGTAAGTAGATCAAACTAATACCCCGCGCCAGAAACCCGGCTTCTTCAAGAAACCGGGTTTCTGGCTGTTCGGTTTTTTTAGGTTTACGGCGAATACCCGCACTTTACAGCTAATAATTGAATTCAAGGGATTTGTTCCCCACAACTTCCGGCGCAGCGACTGTTAAACGCATATCTTCGGAGCCAAAAGTTAGCAAGGGCTGGCCTAAGTTTAAACTGGCAAAAGGACTTTCTTCGGCCACTTCTAATTCGCCTTTAATCAAACCGATGCGAGACTGTAATCCTCCTTTAAACAACAGCAAATTGCTGCGGTCAGCGCTGAAAACATTTCCGCTAAAAGGCAGCGGTAAAGCTAAAGTTTGCTTGCTGTAATTGAGACTGCACAGTTGACGGTTTTCTTGGCGAACTGTGACGCGGTAGCCTAGCGGTGCTGCCTTTACCGACTCGCTGCCTTCCCAGGTAAATTGAGCTAATTCTTTAGGAAGTCCCCAAATTTCCCGTCCGCCGGCTACCGAGTTAGGATTGTCTACATAAATATGGGAAATCCAAGCACCCCATTTTCCTGCATAATTGACGATCGCGCTAACGACAATTAACTCATTGTACTCCATCACCGAACCCAACCCGTAGGAGGATATATAAATGCCACCTAGGGTTTTTCCTGGCAATAAAGAGACAATTTCTAACTCAGAGCGAACCAAGGGGCGCACTCGTGCCACATCTACCAATTGTAAAGTCTCAACAGCATAACCTTGCAGATTCCAAGGTGCAGATGGATATACCATTTTCAGTGATTAAATTTATGAGATTTTATATTTATTTTAGCTTGGCGCTTCAAAAAGCAACTATTTTTGGTATTTCTTCACAAGTTTTTAGTAATTTACTTTATTTAAAAAAATTAATATGTGACGAGAAATTGGATGAATAGTTGACGTGGGTTATCTGTTGTATGGGGGCGGGTTGAGTAATATTATTAGTAGGAATTAGATATTATTCGTCAAACCCGCCCCTACAGATATTATCCGCGTTAATCCGCTTAAATCAGCGGTTAAACACCTCCAAATCTACTTACTAGCATAACCCGTACTTACCAAAAACTCCCGCAACTTTCCAAAGAATTGAGTGCGATCGCGTCCTTGATAAACCCTCTCCAACAACTGCCAACCTTCCGCCTCCTGGCCCATGACATAATTGTTCGCCATGAATGCCGCCAACACCCCTTTCACCTCCCCATTTTCACTCAGACGCTTGTTAGATTCCAGCCAAAGCTCAGCAGAATTCGTGTATACTTCCACCGGATACTGTTTGCTAACATCTTGCATTTTACCTTGGCGGTACTGCCAAATTTGCAGCGGAAAGCGAGAATCAGCGTAATTTGTAAAAGCCTCGGAAAATCTGCCGTCCTGACTCTTAAACTCTGGGATATCATTTTTGCCAAAATCGACTATTTCGTAACTCACATTGCCCCAAAAATGCTTGATGTGACTGTACTTGTTAGCCCCCGATTCGTAGCGGTAAATAAACGAATAATTGCAGCATCGGACGCCGCTTTTGATTGACACTAAATCTGCCAGCACTTCCGGTTCTTTGTCCCCGTCTAAATCACGGATTCGCAGCGATAAAAAACGTCCTTCTGATATTTCTTCGCTGGCTCTTTTGTCGGGATTATCTACTAGAGAGCGAGTCGGAATCAGCACTGGTTCTTCTAATAAAGTTTTACCGTCGCGGATAATTCTGATGCGGAGATTTTTAGCATTTTCTGCTTCTTTTACGAAAGAAACTTCCGCCCGAACTTTCCCCGCTTCCGAGATTTCTGTTGTTCTCGGCGGGCCGATATTCGCCGGAACTTGGGCGATATATTCGGCAGGAACTAAGGCACTTTGGCCGGGTTTGGCGATCGCCTGACAGAAAAAAGTTGCGACTTCGGCGCGAGTAACATTCCGAGTAGGTTCTAGCTGTTTAACCGCAGGATAATTGACCACAAGTTGTTTTTCTGTGGCCGTGGCGATCGCACTTCTGGCCAGTTCCGGAATATCCCGCGCATCCTCAAAAGTCGCATCCAAAATCTCAGCCGCCGACCCCGTAGGTGTATATTTCAAGCCGCTGGTTAAAGCTACCAAAGCCTGCCAGCGGGTAATATTCAAAGTGGGGTTAAAGATACTGCCACTGTATCCAGACATAAAACCCGTCTGATAAGCTTCTCGAATTGCTTTAAAACCCCAGTAATTTGTAGGAATATCTGCAAAGTCAATCGGAGCGCGGACGGTTTTGGCATCGGGAAAAGCCATGCGAACCATCGCCGCAAACTCAGCGCGGCTGACGGGGCGATTCGGGCGAAAAGTGCCGTCTTCGTAATAGCCACTGATGATTTTTTTCTGCGCTAACTCCTCTATGCAAGCTTGCGCCCAATGGTCGTTAACATCCTTAAATTTGGCTTGAGCAAATGCCGGCGCTACATTCAGACCCGGAAACATTAAATTCCCGATGATTATCCCCAGGGCTACCAGTAAACCGATGATAGCTTGCCATCTGTGCGATCGAATCATAGAACAGACTCCTCTACTTACAAATTGGCGATTGAAACTTTCCTAAAATTTATATAATATCAGGTATATTAACCTGATTTAATACCATTTATTACAAGTTAACCGGCGACTAAGGACACGGCAGTGCCGTGTCCCTAATTTTTCTAGTTCCTATAATAAAGCTTACTTCGACTCTAAAGTCATCTCCATCGCCATTTTTGTGGTGATTGTTGATTCTTCTGAGCTGCCAGCATTTTTAACACTCATTTCGCTATTTGAACTAATAGACACACTAGAGCGCAAAGGAATTAATCTATCCAAGTGCCCTGTAACTTTTCCCCGGCCCTGAGAACTAAAAGATTTGAGGCTTAAGGTAGTTCCAGCAGGCAATTGGGGAGAGGTAATATTTTGGGGGTTGGCTTGCTGCTCTATACTTACATTCAGAGACATAACTCCATCTTGCCAGCTATCCAATTCATAGGTAGCAATGTCATTCACATTCATGCCACTGAAATCAGAGGAAGAAGAAACGCGCCATTTGGCTCCTTTTCCGACTGCTTCGGCAGGCAGCGGCGAGGCTAGTTGTTCTAGAGATTTAGACATTTGTCCAACCATTTGTTTGAGGTTGTTGTCAGCTCCTTCGGGCAAAATAATGTCACCTCCTTTATGAAAACCGCGATTGTCCATGATGAAAGAGCCTTTCACTCCCACCATGCTTTTGAGTGCGGAACGCATGGCATCTCGGACGGCTGGTGGCATATTTCCGGTATCGCCGACGATATCTGAGTTAGTATAAGCAAACTCGTAGTGAATATCGCCATTGGGATCAATTTTAGTGACTTTTGTCTCGAAAGTCATCACCGATACTGGAATTTTAGCCCCAGGCGAAGACCGACCGGATGCGGATATTTCCATATCCGTTTTTACGGTCATAACAGTTGTTTCTTTGACATCGATAGCGGGTTTTAAACGCAGTTCCTGTCGTGGTTCCACTCCCGGATTTAGCAGTTCCACTTGCGGGGTTTTCGAGTTGGGGGCAGGCGCGGATACGCCAGGGGCTGGCTGCTGCACTACAAGTGGAGTTTCCGCGCTTAGGGAAGCAGGAGAAAGCTCGATCGCCCATCCGGCACTTACCAAACAAAGAGATGCAATAAACTGTCTTTTTTTCATTAACTTAATGTCCTGTTATTTGAATGTTGGTCTGTTCCCACAGTCTATCGACAGTCACAAATTTGTAACCTTTGTACAAAAGCAATGGAATTATTTTATCCGCCGAAGCTGCAACATCTTCACCGCCGCAATAGCCGTCGTGCAGTACAATAATTGATCCGTTTTCAGTTTGCTGCACGATGCGACTAATAACTTTCCTCACCCCCGGTCGCACCCAATCTTCCGGGACGACACTCCACATTACAGGGCGATATTCCCACTGTTGCAATAACTCTAATGTTCGCGGCGTAAAAATGCCGTTGGGTGGCCGCACGTCCAGGATTAATTGTGGGTCTAAATCGCAAGCTTTGGCAATTGCTTTCTGCGTGTCTTCTAAACTTTGTTTGAGTTCGTGGGTTTTTAGTTTGGGAAACGATATATGCTGATAGCCGTGGAGGCCGATCCAGTGTCCGCGATCGTACACTTCTTTAGCCGTTTCTGGATGCCTGTCCACGCAAAAACCTAGCCAGAAAAAACTAGCTTTGATGTCGTATTTATCTAAAATTTTTAACAGTTGAGGTGTGTGCTGACGGTGCGGCCCGTCGTCAAATGTGAGGGCGATCTCTCGGCTGTTGATATCTCCAGTCCACAGACATCTGGGAAAAGCAGATTTTAGGATGGGATGAACGACAGGAAACAGGGGTGCTAATGGCATTGATTAACCTTGATAAATGCGATCGGGTAGAAATGAAGCTGCGTTACAATAAAATAAAGTTAACTTAATCTAGGTAAAGATGACAACTACCGTTGAGATTGGAACGTTAATTGTCAGCACGCCGGGAACTTGCGGCACCCACCCGCGCATCGCCCAAACCCGAATTACCGTAAAAAATATTGCTATTGATGTTAATGCTAGGCTGACTCCAGAACAAATCATTGATCAAAAACCGCACTTGACTCGATCGCAAACACAAATTTATGGTTTACTAGCCTATTCTTTGGCGAATCAAGACAAACTCGACGCGGATATAGCAGCATAAAAGGCTGATTTTGACTCCGGAAAATCTGAATACATAATCCAACTCAAACCGTTAAAAGAGAATATAATCATAATATTAGTAAGGTTATATGAGAGGTTAATAACTATCTGTAATAGCTGAGTGATCACTACTTAAAAAATCTCTTAACTCTTTTGATAGAGCCTCAAACTATGTCCCATTAATCGACCTCTATCTCGGGGTCGATGCGCTTACCCTACAGTGTCTTCCTATACTAAAAACTAGCACAGCTAATCTACCAACCATCAAGGAGGAACAATGACCGAGGAATATTTAGCCGAACGCACAGTTTCAGCCGTATTTAAGGAAGAAGAACAATTAGACGGTGTAATTCGGCGGTTGCTCGATCGCGGAGTTTCCCGCGACCACATCTCAGTAATGGGAAAAAACTTTCAATCTAAAACTAAAATTGCCGGCTTTATTACTAAAAAAGATGTGATATTAGGCGGTCTGCGAAGCGGGGCGATTTTTGGTTCCTTATTCGGTTCTTTTTTGGGTTTGCTAACAGGCGTCGGCGTGCTGTTTATTCCCTTTGTCGGTGCAGTAGTATCGGCGGGCCCGCTGGGTGCGGTACTGTTGGGTGCAGCTAGCGGCGCGATCGCAGGTTCGGCCGGTGCGGGTCTAGTTTCGGCTTTGGTCGCTTTGGGAATGCCGGAAGACAAAGCAACTATCTATCAAACCCGCGTTGAAGCAGGCGAATTTCTCGTGATGGCAGAAGTTCCCGCAGATAAATCGGGCGAATTTCAACTCTTGCTAGAAAGTGCAGGTGGCGAAGAAGTTTCAGTTAGCGAAATGACGCTGCCGCGCGCCGTCAAAGGTCGCTGCAATAGTCCGGCAGACTTGTCTCCAGAAGTGCGATCGCACCTGTCGGAAGCTGCTCAAAAAACCTTTATGGAATCATACAACGCCGCATTTGATGAAAGCAACGACTCGATACAAGCGGAACACACCGCTTGGAATGCCATTCACCAGCAGTACGAAGAAGATGAAAACGGCGTTTGGACTAAGCCTTTAGCAAAAGTCTAGTCTTCCAATCGCAGCAAACTAATAAAAAATACGCTCAAGCCTCTAGAACTGCGGTTCTGGAGGCTTTGACGATTTTAGATTTGAGATTTTAGATTTGAAGATGGTGCAAAACTTAATTCGTAAAGACTTGGGAATTACAGAAAGTCTCATTACTTTTTGAAAGTGGTATTGCACTAGGTTGCGTTGTCAAGTACAATCTATAGGCTTACAATAAAAAATTGAGTTAAGCAAATGCAAAAATACGTTTGTACAGTTTGCAATTACGTCTACGATCCAGCAGAAGGCGACCCCGACGGAGGCATAGCTCCCGGTACTGCCTTTGAAGATATCCCCGACGATTGGGTTTGTCCCACTTGCGGGGCGGCAAAATCCGATTTTGAACCAGAATAAGCGAGAAAAAATTTGTCCGATCGAATCCTCAAAATTACAATCATTGGCGGCGGTGCAGCGGGTTTTTTTAGTGCAATTACCTGTGCCCAAACCTACCCGCAGGCCCGCGTCACTTTACTAGAAGCTGGCCGGCAACTCCTGGCAAAAGTTCGCATCTCTGGCGGCGGGCGCTGCAATGTGACTCATGCTTGTTTTGACCCCGGTGTTTTAGTGCAGAATTACCCCAGAGGAGGGAAAGCTCTGCGCGGTGCTTTTACTCGATTTCAACCCCGCGATACTGTAGAATGGTTTGCCAGTCACGGTGTGAAGTTGAAAACCGAAGAAGACGGGCGAATGTTTCCGATCACCGACGATTCGGGGACAATTGTTAACTGTTTGATTCGGGCTGCTGAGGATGCAGGCGTGAAAATTCGCACGGGTGATGCAGTCGTTTCAGTAAAGAAATTAACCGGGAATAACGCAGAGGGCGAACAAGGGGATACCGCCCCTAGGTTTGAAATTGAGTTGAAGTCGGGGGAGAGTTTTAAGTGCGATCGCATTCTTCTCGCTACAGGCAGCAATCCATCGGGTTATAAGTGGGCAAAAGAGTTAGGTAATACTGTAGAACTGCCCGTTCCTTCTCTATTTACTTTTAATATTTCCGACAGCAGAATCAAAGATTTAGCCGGAATTTCTGTTCCTAATGCTAAGGTGAAATTGCCGGGAGCTAAATTAGAACAAAGCGGGCCTTTGCTAATTACTCACTGGGGTTTGAGCGGGCCTGCTGTACTCAAACTTTCGGCTTGGGGTGCGAGATTTTTGCACGATCGCCATTATAAAACATCTGTGCTGATTAATTGGCTTCCCCAGTACAATGCGGAAGTTTTGCGGCAGCAACTGCTAGCGGTTAAGTCGCAGTTGTCGCACCGATTGATTGTTTCTAGCTGTCCGTTTCCGGTGCCGCGCCGCCTCTGGGAACGTTTGACAAGTTCGATCGGCATTGATGAGCAAAAACGCTGGGCAGACTTATCTAACAAAATCCTCGATCGCCTCCTCCTAGAACTCGTTCAAGGCGAATATCAGATTGCCGGAAAAGGCGCATTTAAAGAAGAGTTCGTCACCTGCGGCGGTGTCAATCTCAAAGAAGTCGATTTCAAGACAATGGAAAGCCGCCGCTGTCCCGGACTTTTCTTTGCGGGCGAAATCTTGGATATCGACGGCGTGACGGGCGGTTTCAACTTCCAAAGTGCTTGGACTACGGCGTGGTTGGCCGGTTTGGCGATCGGCAAACCATCGGATTTTAGATTTTAGATTTTAGATTTTAGATTGGGGAATACTTGCTGTGTAAAAGTTTGGGAGTTGCGATCGGGCGATCGGCTCGCCTATATTAAATTTTGTGTTATTTTTGAATTAAGGCGCACCAAATGTGTGTCCACTTCAGCTTGTAGACAAAATTCGCAGTTTGGCGGACTTAACATTGGGTGAGATACATGAAAGACTTGAATCTAAAAACCCTAGAGTTCGATCGCAACCTTGAGGGCCATCTTGACTCACCTTTCATCGAAAAAAATGGCTTGCTGGAATTCAACCCCCAATTTATCACTCCCGAATTTTTAACAACCTGGACGTTTGAAACACACCTGTACGACGAACAAGTTGCGATCGACCACTTTGTCATCACATTTCCCAGCCGCAGCGCACTCGAAAAATACGCCAAATCTTTTCGCCCCTTCGGCGCCAAAATTGTCGAAGGGCCAGACTTGTTCCCGATTAACTTTTGTTCGACAAACATTAACGTTCCCTCCGACTTGTGGCTGCATTTAATGACCTTATTAATGCCAGCGGGCGGCTTAGTAGTATTAGATGCGCCCCACGCAGCCGGCGACCAAAAAAACCGTTTCCAGCAAGAAAGAGGATTAGAAGCAGTTCACCACGTCGCGCTTCGAGTCGAAAACGTGCAGAATGCTGCTAAAATATGGCAAAATAAAAACTTTAAACCGCTATCAGAGCGTCCTCTAGACTACGGCTCATTAACCCAGTGGTTTCTGCAAAACCCCGCCGGACAAATCATCGAATTAATAGAACGTCGCCCCGGCAACAACGCCACCTTTGACTGCAAAAACATCGCAGGTTTGCGCCTTAGTGAAGTCGCCAGTCAGTAGGGCAGGCAAGATGCCTGCCACACAATTAACAATTATCCATTTCCCATGACAAAATAAAATATATGGTCGCATTAAAAATCCCCAAAGTCACTTTTCAACCCCCAACATTCAACTCACTTGAAGAAGAACGCCGCCACCGCAAACAGCGTTTAGCCGCCGCATTTCGATTATTTGCCCGCTTCGGATTTAGCGAAGGAATTGCCGGACACATCACCGTCCGCGACCCCGAACACCTAGACCATTTCTGGGTCAATTCTTTTGGAATGCACTTTGGTTTAATTCGAGTCAGCGACCTAATTTTAGTCAACCACAAAGGCGAAGTTGTTGAAGGAAATAAACCAGTAAACGAAGCAGCATTTGCCATTCATTCTCAAGTGCACAGCGCCCGCCCCGACGTAATCGCAGCAGCCCACGCTCATTCTCCCTACGGCAAAAGTTGGTCGAGTTTGGGCCGCCTGCTTGACCCGCTGACGCAAGATGCTTGTTCTTTTTATGAAGACCAAGCTTTATTTGACGATTACACCGGAGTTGTTTTGGAAATCGAAGAAGCTAAACGCATCGCCAAAACTTTAGGTGAGAAAAAAGCTATTATTTTACAAAATCACGGACTGTTAACAGTAGGTCAAACAGTAGATGAAGCGGCTTGGTGGTTTATTGCAATGGAACGTTCTTGTCAAGCGCAGTTAATGGCCGAAGCAGCAGGAAAACCTATTCTCATCAAGCCAGAATGTGCGCGTTTGACACAGCAACAAGTAGGGTCTCACCGTATGGGATGGTTTAGCTTTCAACCGCTTTATGACATGATTGTGCGTCGGGAACCCGACTTATTAGATTAGAAACTCGGCGGTTGAAACCGCTATTACACAAACACAGTCCGCCTGTGGCAAATAAAGAATGAAGGGGGTATTAAAGCCGGATTTAGTATCAGGAGTGCAAAAGTTATAAATTCATGCTGAAGCCGAGTCAAGCCAAGCTATCAAATCCTCTTGACTGGTAAAATCTAACAAGATTTCTCCTAAATCTTCCAAGAGTTGGGGAGATAGCTGCTGGATGCGAGTTTGAATTTCTGGTGGGATTTCACCAGTGCGCCGCGCGATTTGACGCAGGATTAATGCTGTTTGCCCCTCAATTATGCCTTCTTTACGACCTTCTTGCATCCCCTTAATAACAGCACCGCGTTGGTCTTCAAAAAACATTTCCCGCTTTTCCAATTCCTCTAATTCCTTAAGGGTTAAATTAGTTCTGCTGGCGATGGAAAAAGCTGTTTGAATTTCGGGAATTGTTGCAAACTTTTCCGGAATTTCATCGAAGAGGGGAGCATTTTTGATAAAATAAATCCAGCTTTGAATTAGGTTTTCGACTTGTTCCAGTTCTTTATTAAACTTGGGAAGTTCGACAAACACTAATTCTATTTCTCTGTTATAATACTCGAAGTTTTCTTCGAGTTCTTTAAATACAAAATGAGTGAGAAATTTTTCTGTATTTTCAAAGAGAATAAAATCAGTAATTGTTAAAGCAATCAAAGGATTTAATTTAGAGTATCCTTCCCTGGGTCGGAGTTGAGTTGCGTAGGTTTTGGCGGCATTGTACACTACCCGTTTAGTAAAAGCTTCTACATTTATTACCTGCATTTCGATAATCACAGTTTTGTTGCCTGTAATTTTGGCTTTAACATCCAGGTAAGTGTCTTTTAATCCAGTAACGCTCGGCGCGGCGTAAGGGTCAATAATTTCTAAGTCTTCAATGGTTGGCTGTGCGTCATAGAGCATAGCATTGAGGAAGCTAATCAAAATGTCTTTGCTCTGGGGCGAACCAAAGATTTTTTTGAAACCAAAATCTGTTTTAGCACTGATGAAAGGCATAATTAGTAATGGGTAATTAGTAATTGGGGCGTTTAAATCACAAAAGTCCTTCCATTTCTAAATCTTCAATAATCTGCAATCCGCGCGGGTCGCCGACTCGCAATAGCGAAGATTTAGCATCTTCCCGCACGCCCATATCTTCATCTTCTTCTAAAGCTTCAATCAGACCATCGATCGCCCCAGCGTACACTATATTATTCGGCAATTCGCGTGCCAGTTGCCCGATCGCCCAAGCGCAGTTGCTCCGCACAGCAGACACAGCATCTCCCCGCAGCGCTTCAATCAACGGCGGAATCGCCGCAATCACCACATAGTAACCAACTTTTGCCATTTGACCCAGAGAACTCGCCGCCCACAAACGCACCGCCGAAATATCTGTTTTCAGAGCATCAATTAAAGATGGCAAAGCGCGGTGGTCGCTGCAATTTCCCAAGGCCCAAACTACCCCTTTGCGAACGTAACCGTTCCAGTCGCGGTTAAGCTGAACAATCAGCGGTTCCACAGCATCGGGACTCGGATTTCGCCCCAACGCATAAGCCGCGCTCACTCGCACCAAGGGGCAACCGTCTCTCAATAAATTAATTAAATGCGAAATTGCTCGATCGTCCTGCAGTTCGCAAAAAGCCCGCGCAGCAATCATCCGGTGCTGAGGTTCCGGGGATTCCAGCAAAGGCAGCATTTCCTCGGGATCTGGCAGCGGGGGTTCGGATTCGTCAAAATGATCCAAAGGGCTTTCCAGTTCCGTGTCAGTATCAAGGGCGTTGGAGTAGTCGTTATTGTTCATAAAAAAACTTTACCGCACAGAGGATGCTCCTAAGCAACTCAGTCAGCACTCAGCAGTCCGCAGTCAATAATTGTAGGGTGCGCGCGCAGTACCTTACTACAAACAAATACCTCTGCTGTCACCTAAGTTAATAGCGAGGACTTCAGTCCTCATAATTGCTGTCACCTAAGTTTCTAGTGAGGACTTCAGTCCTCATAATTTGGATGAATCCGGACTAAAATCCTTACTACAAAGGAATATCTCTGCTGTTACTTAAGTTGGTAGTGAGGACAGAAGTCCTCATAATTGGAATGAATCAGGACTTTTGCCCTGATTCCAAACCAGTAGAATTTATATTTCAAAGGGATTTGAGCATCGAGAGGGAATGAGTTTGATAGCCTAATTTTTGATAGAGATTCACCGCAGGCTGATTGCTCAGAAATACTTGCAAACCAATTTGCCGATCGCCTCTTTCCCGCGCCCAATTTTCAGCATGAATAACTAAAGCTGCACCTACTCCTAGACGGCGATGTTCCGGTGCTACGTACAGCAAAAAAATGTGAGCGTAGCGTTCTCCGGTGGTTTGGTCGATCGCATTTCCCAACCACAAACATCCGACAACCGATGTCAGATTTTGGGCTTGAGATTGGGGATTGAGATACTGCGAGGGAAGCGCCGGCAAAATTTCTGCCTCTTCCTGGGTGTTTTTCTGGCACTCTACCCACCAAACCGGCGTCTGGTTAGAAAAATACTGCTCGACAGTTTGAGCCAAATGTCCCAATTCCCCATCCGGGTAAAGCTCTTGGTAAGTCCGGTGCATAAACTTTACCAGTTTTGCCCGATCGAGTCCCGATCCTGAGCGCAGCCGGTAGCCCGGTATTAGTTGAGCAGACATCAGCTCAGCGGACACGAAAAGCGGAGTAATTTAGCCCCAAGAAAATTGGATTCACTACTGCCGCTTGCTTTTGGGGGATCGCTTCCTCAATCGGTGCGGGGGCAGCCATGTCACCAGGCAAAAAGATGCGAGCACTGACTGCTACCAGAGCCGCGAAAAATACTAATACCGCTATCAATGGAGCAATGTATTGACGAATGATACCCATAACCGCAAAAACTTAATTCTTGAGTTGATATTATCAAGTGTACCATACAAATCTTGTCAGCTATAATTGCTACCATTGGACAATTAGCTCAACAAGAGAGCGATCGCAAATACCAACAAACAGAAAATCTAATATTATGAGTGCCTCGCCTGCTGTTTATGAATCTCTAGCTAAATCAATTGTTTTTTTGAATCAAAAGCCGAGCGCGCAAAATCAAGTTTCGACTTTCCTAGATACTAATAGCTACTATATCGATCGCATATTCGACGACCCAGAAACAAACTTTTATGCGATCGGGTTCGGTTCATCCAATCCCGAAAACCCGCCCGCCCTCGTATTTAAAGGTACAGACTTCATCGACGGCGACGCTATCTTTTCCGACTCGCGGGACATTGGTTTACCTGAATTTGAAAAGAACAAAGATAATATCAAAAATTGGCTCACAGAAATCGGTCAAAATACTGGTAAAAACCCCAGCAAATTATTGCCCGATGTCATCGGACACAGTTGGGGCGGAGCTGTCGCTCAAATTGTAGCAACCGAATACACATCTCTGACCGGCGATATCTTTACTTTCAACTCTCCGGGAGTATCAGTGAGTACATTTAACACTTTTCGGAGAAATCTCAGCAGGGCAGGCAACAAAAATGTCACTCACTACATTACCAGCGGAGATGTAGTCAGCTTGTTTGGCGAAGCATTTATCCCGGGTAAAGTATTTATCCAAAGTTTTACAGATCCGAGTATTAATCCCTTAACTGTTTTGGCAAAACATCGAACTGAAAATTTGTTAACTACTCCGCCCGTCGGTTTTTTGCAGAGGCAAATTTCCGTAGAACAATTAAACAGTTCTGAATTTACTTATAACAACGATTCAGATTTTAACGAGTTTATAGCTGCGATGAATTTGGCCCTGCCCAATGTGTCAGTAGCGATCAGAAGCAGAGGCGGTGCAGAGAGTGTGAGAACAGCGCCAGAATTTTCTTTTGTGCAGTTGATCAGAGAAATGCAATACGGTTTAGCTCCCTTACAACCGAATTATTTATCAGGCGACGCTCGCAACAATACTGCTACGGGGGGCCCTGGAGAGGATACAGTTATCGGCAACGGCGGTAACGATACTCTCAGAGGCAATCGAGGTAATGACAGCATCACCGGTGGTGATGGCGACGATTTCTTGTACGGCGGCAGAGATAACGATTATTTCGAGGGCGGCGACGGAAACGATTTGGTTTCCGGCGAGTTTGGCAACGATTTTTTAATTGGTGGTGCGGGGCGCGATCGCTTTGTATTGGAATCCGGCGGCGGAGCAGATGTGATTTTAGATTTTCAAGATAGTGAAGATTTAATTACCCTGTCGCGGGGTCTAACTTTTCCTCAAGTTAGAGTAACCCAAGGTGGTGACGGAGCTTTAATTACTATCCCGGTTACTGGGGAAATTCTTGCTACTCTCAGAGGCGTAATTGCCAGCGATATTACGCGGGTAGATTTTGTATAGCTTTAGGGTGCTCAAAATTTGTATTTTTGGTGGCGCAAAACCTGCCTTGGTTTTGTAGCGATAGGTTTTTTTTATTAAAAAATTCCTATTAATTTGCCGCTAAAAAACTACTAAAAATGACCACTTAATATGGTCAATAAACGAAGTTTATAGTAAAATTAGTTAAGTAGCTTAAAAACTAATTACCCCTCAAACGACAGGAAATAAAAAAATATGCCCTCCTCCCCCGCCGCTTACGAAACTATAGCCAAGCAAGTTGTTTACATAGATAACGACCCCCAGTCTCAAACTTTAGTTCAAATGGGTTTGACCGCTGCTGGCTACCAAATCGATCGCACTTTTGACGATCCCGGAACTGGATTTCACGCGATCGGCTTAATTTCCACCACCCCAGACAAACCGCCTATTTTGGTATTTCGCGGCACGGACTCGCTCGTAGACGATATTGCCAACGCAGACCCGCGCGGCGCCGGTTTCAACCAATTTGAAGCCAACAAACAAGCATTAGGAAATTGGTTGACAGAAATCAGTCAAGATACAGCCAAAAACCCCAGCCGCTTGCCACCAGACCTTCTTGGACACAGCTTGGGCGGTGCCATAACGCAACTAGCCGCCACCGAATTTACATCTACTATCGGAGATATTGTCACCTTCAATTCTCCCGGAGTTGATCAGAGCACCGTCAATACATTTAAGCAGAAAGCCGGGGCAGGAAAAAATGTAACTCACTACATAGTTAACGGCGATTTTGTTAGTTTGGGAGGAGAAGCTTTTATCCCCGGCAAAGTAATTCTTCAAACATTTACTAACCCGATTATCAACCCGCTACTTGTCTTGGACAAGCACACGCAAAGCGGTTTGTTAACTTCTCCACCTCCCGGCTTGACTCAGACAGAAATCACTGTAGACCAGTTGAGCCGCCCGGATTTCACTTTTACAGATTCAGATTATTTAGAACTGTTAGCTGGCTTAGACTTTGCACTGCCAACCTTGGGAACCTCGTTGGAATCGCGCAGCAGTTTAGAGCAATTAAGAACCACTCCGGGAACCTCATTTTTAGCAAACGTTGCAGCAATGCAAACTGCTCTAGCTCCCTCCCAAATTAATAATTTAGTCGGCGACGATGCCAACAATACAGCATCAGGTTTTGGAGACGACGATATTATCACTGGCAATGGGGGAAACGACACTCTCAGCGGCAACAAAGGCAACGATATTATCAGCGGTGGCAGCGGCAACGATCTGCTATTAGGCGGCAAAGGGGATGACAATTTGAACGGGGCAGAAGGAGACGATACACTCATTGGCGCAGCGGGTGCGGATCTCTTAATCAGTGGCGCTGGACGCGACGTATTAGTGTTAGGAGCAGGTGCCGGTACAGATACACTTGTAGACTTTCAAAAGGGTCAAGATTTAATCGGTTTGAGCGGAGGTTTGACCTTCAACCAAGTCAGAGTTACTCCAGGAGATTTTATAACGACGATTGAACTAGCCCGTAATGGCGAAGTTCTTGCCAGTATTCCTGGCATTCCAAGTAGTCCGCTAACAGCTAGTGATTTTATTGCGATTTAGTTGGCGGCTGGCAATACAGATATTCGGTAAGGACACAACAATGTTGTGTCCTTATTTTATTTTAGGAAAACAAACACCGACAATTTATACTCTGCCATGATTAAAAACATCAATATTCCTCCAACGGCGGGTTCACCGAAATCTCGAAAAAAAAGTGCAGACCTTCGTAAACCCGCCCCGCCCGGCTCTTATAATTATAGCGATCGCACTTGATATTAATCGAAATCGTCCAGTCCAGGTCTGGGCATGGATGCTAATTTTTTCTCATCGTCTAGGGGCAGAAAGAAAATCGTCAGCATACCGGGAATCACAGCCAGCGCGCTCATCAAAAAATAATTTTGATAGCCGAGACTCGCCTGCAAGTAGCCGCTAAAAACGCCCGGAATCAGCACTCCTGCAGCCATAAAAGCCGTTGTAATTGCATAGTGAGATGCTTCGTATTCAGGGCGGACAGTCCGCATCAAGAACACTGTATAGGCAGCTACGCCAAGTCCGTAAGTAAATTGCTCGATCGAATTTACGGCATAAGCCCATTCAATCCCCGGTTGATTGATTGCCAACAGCCAATACAGCACGTTAGTCGAATTTTGCAGAATAGCCGTCGGCCACATCCATTTTTTCAATCCTTGTTTAGCAATCAAATAGCCACCAAGCAACCCTCCTATTAACAAAAACATTACCCCTAAAGTACCGGATAATAAGCCCATATCCGACGTAGAAACTGCTAATCCTCCTTTCTCAACTTTATCCATTAAAAATGGCGGAGCCATTTTAAAAGTCAAGGCATCGCCCAAGCGAAAAATCAAAACGTAAGCCACAATCCAACCTATTTTATATTGCTGAAAATAGGTTTTGAATGCTTCGATAAAGCTGGTTCTTTGTTGGGGGGTGTCGGATTCCAAATCGTAATTTCGAGGATAGGGAAGATACCACCGCTGAAAGAGATATATCAGCACAAACATAATCGCACAAATGCCAAAGGCTGTCGCCCATCCGTAGTTAAGCGCAGACACGCTAAAATCAGAACCGAAAAGTGACAGTGGAATGTTTTGATAGATTTTGGTGTCGCCTGTATTTCCGGTGACTAAATGGTTTTCGGCCAGTTTCCCGGCTAAGAACACCAATAAACCGCTACCGGCAATGACAGCACCTCTATAAGCCGTGTTGCGAACCCCGACAAACAAGGCTTGCTGGTCTTTATTGAGAGTGTTTAAATAAAATCCGTCAATAGCGATGTCGTGAGTAGCTGACACAAAGGCGATCGCCGTAAAGATAACAAGCGATATAATAATCGGTGCCGGCGTTAATACGCCAAAAGCTAGGAAAGCAAACAGGAAAGCACATATGATTTCGGTTGCTAAAATCCATTTGCGTTTGGTGGAATACAAATCAACAACTGGCCCCCACAAACCTTTTAAAACCCAAGGAAAAGACAAAAGACTTGTCAATCCGATGATCTCGTTGCTGGTTCCCATACCTTTTAAAAAAATCACCGACATTAAATTAACGACGGTGTAAGGGAGACCTTGAGCGAAATACAATACTGATACCCACAATCCAGCGTTTTGCTTTTTTTCCATTGCAAAGATATTTTGGCGAGTTACTTATCTAATTTACTGAGTGCGATCGACAATTCCGGTCAATCAAACCGCTTGCATCACAGTATATGTCATTCCCATACCAGCGGCAGCCATATGAAGAGTGTATTTTAGCATCCTTCGGACTCACAAATATTTTATTTTTTGGAATAAGCCTGCAATATTTTTTCTCCGTTAAAATGAACGAGGTAAGCGCGAACATTCTTTTCCCAGTCAGAAGTGCCATAACTTCGCAGCAGTTCGAGAGCACTTTCTTCTATCTGATATGCCGTTTTTTCACTATTCACAGGACGTTCTGGACTGTCAGGATTAACAACAATTAAACCTGCATCTAGAAACAGATGCACCGTTTGGCGGCGCACAGTTGCCCGCGTAGTTGGTGCATATTTTTTACTGTACTCCCGATCCATAAATTCCATAATTGTTGTGATTCCCCGAAGTGGAGATTTTGCCAATCCCCAAGCATCCTTTGGCTTGAGGTCAAGCAAAGCCAGAAGGGTTAAGGCGGAACGTTCGTTAAGCTGACCTTTTGGAAAACCCAGCGCTGCAAGTATTTCTAGAGATTCATCAATACGGTTCTTGATTGTCATCGGACTATTTTCTAACGGATTGGTCGCCTTCAGCAGTTGTCTCTCGACAAGTCGATCCAGTTCCCGCTGTGTAGGAAATATTTCTCCTATTTGAGCGCCAAGTAAAAGTAATTGCTCTACAGTAGGATACTTCAAATTGCGTAAATCCGTAGCATTAACTTGAGTGTGTCCGTTGAACAGTCGGAAAAACGCATCTACCAAACTCGAATTTAGATAAACGGCCAATCCCCGCGCCAGGGTGAGGTCTA
Organism: Microcoleus sp. B3-D7; assembly: GCF_036705305.1. Taxonomy (NCBI): domain Bacteria; kingdom Bacillati; phylum Cyanobacteriota; class Cyanophyceae; order Oscillatoriales; family Microcoleaceae; genus Microcoleus; species Microcoleus sp. B3-D7. The sequence goes on from NZ_JAUBUE010000005.1 coordinate 130,938, forward strand.
ATCCGCGTCCCTGTTGGTGAAAGTAATTCAAATGGTTCTCAAAACCAACGCGAGAACTATTAATTTTATTGGCATCCCAGACAACTGCAACAATTCGCTTTTTCTCTTCCTTTGAGGAGAAGCGCTTGCTCAAAACATAATGTTGGTTAGGTACGAGGAGTGCAGCAGTTTTTTCCGTGACAGCTAAAGCTTGATGCTTTCTCGTGGCTGTGGGATATTCAACACCGCCAGCCGAGAAGTGGGCCGGATAAATCAGCGGAACTGTACCGTTCTCAGGTTTTACTCGCAAGTCAGAGCGAACACGAAAATCTACAACTTTTCCGGTGGAAACTGTTAAGCTTAATTCCTCTAGGGTGCAAGTAAATTGAGCCATTTGCTCGACTACTTTCTGGCTGACAGCATCCGGTAAAATCCGAATAAATTGCTCGGAATGATTGGGATTAATTAGGGCGGTATAGGGCAGTTGGTGAGACAAAACCAGGTCGTCGCCCACGCTGCTGCTTGAGGTAATTAGTACAGTATCTGGTGGTTCTATTTGTTTGGTGGCGCGCACAATAATAGTTTCTTGCAGCACCGCATCGTCGCGAAATGGCAACTGTCGGGATTCAAAGATGTGTACTTGGCGTAAAGCCATCATTTGAAGGAATACTTTGCGGAAATCTCGAAAGTATAAACCGTTGCAAAAGCTGCGGGGAGTAATCGATACTAATTCACCGTTTGGTTTGAGCAGGTGAGCAGCAGCAACTGTGAAGCCAGCGTAGAGATTGCTGGTTTCTAGTCCTATAGAACGCAGCAAGGTTCTGGCTTGGGATTTAGCGTCTATCTTGGCATAGGGAGGATTGATAATTGCATGGGTAAATTCCCGTTTTACTGGTTGTGTAAATAGATTGGGCTGCAACATATCGGCGCTGTCTTGAATAAAATCAATTTCGCGAACCTCACAGGTAAAAGATATCCCAAAACCCTGACATTCAATACTGCACAATTCTAAAGTTTGCTTGAGGTATTCAATCAAAATAAGGTCAATTTCATAAGCTGTAACGTGCAGGCTGCGCGGTCTGTTTGGGCGCTGGCAAAGTTCGCAAACAACGGCTGCTAACAGGGAACCAATACCAGCACCGGCATCTAAAAGCGATATATCGGGACAGTTAAATTCAAACATTCCCGCCATCAAACTTGCCACGGATGAAGGTGTTAAAAATTGTCCCTTTTCTCCTCTCTGGCTTTGCTGCAACTTTCGGGTTGCTTCTTGGCGCCAGCCATCTACTCGATCGAGTAAATTGCTGTCATGCGGCAGGGCTAGGGTTTGAAAGTGAGGTGCTATCATTTTTTGATAAAAGTGCGTTAGCGAAGCCCTCGAAGAGGATCGCGAGTTCAGTTTATTTTCGCCCAAAATTGCACCGATGTGCAAAAATGTCAACCGCACTAAAAAATATATAACTTATCCAAAAGTATGTTGACTGTTCATATAGGTAGATCGGGAGGTAGCTAACGATGACACAAACTCAAACCAAGCGTTATGATTTTACTTAAGTCTCTAGGTGTAAGTTATGACAACTATCAACTGGAATGAAGTTTTAGATAGTATTTCAAAGAATGCAGAAGAGCCAGAAGTCGAAGATCGATTTGTCAAACGCCTTCTAAATGCGCTTGGATTCACATCTGATGAGTGGGTACAACAGTTTAAAACAGGGAAGGGTCCTGCTGATTTTGCTGCTCGCAAGAATCACGATGATGATAAATTTTCAGTGGCTAAGATTAACCCAGATTTAATCATTGAAGTTAAAGGGAGAGTATCAGGAAATGCCATCATTAACTTAGCAGAAGGTACTCCCGCGTACAAAAAAGCTAAAGAACAGATAACAGGTTATCTTCTTGCTCCTAAGTGCCAAACATCTCAATGGGGTATGATCACTAACTCAACAGATATCCAGCTATTCCGCAAACATGGTAAAATCGTATTGCCTGCTACTGACTGCATGAGGATAACCAAAAATAATATCATTGAGATTATCACTAAAATTAAGAACTTGCTGGAAAATCCACCCAAAGCTTTAACAATTTGCATCTATAATGATAAGGGAGGTGTGGGGAAAACTACAACGACAATCAACTTGGCGGCGATTCTTCGCCAAGAGCAGAAAAAAGTGCTTGTTGTTGACTTCGATCCACAGCAAGGAGATTTAACAGATTCATTAGGCTTACAGGAGGGAAAAGTCAAATTCTCTGATTGCCTGCTTGATGAAGCATTGAATGTTAAAGAAACTATTCAACCATTTAATCTGAAGAATAAAGCAGGTCAATTAGTTAAGATGTTTGATGTAATCCCATCTGATTCAGGCTTATCGAAGTTCATGACTTATGAGTATGAAGCAAAAATTGACAAAGGTTCAGCAAAGCTCCGAGATTTGCTTGAGATTTTTGTTCGTAATTATGATTACATCTTAATTGATGCACCTACGAACTGGACTTTTTTTAGTAAAAGCTGTGTGATAGCTTCCGATGTAATCCTCATGCCAACAGAACACAATAACTTTTCATCTTTAAAAAATGCTGCTAAAGTTATTAAAGAATTCTTACCTGAAGTTAAGAAGCTGAGGGAGGACGGTGGCCCTATTGCCTTGCCTATCTTTTTCAATAAATACAAAGAAACCGAGGCTTCTCAAAAAAAATTAAATGTAGAAATCAAAGCAATTCTTACAGTTAAAAAAGGTGAAACTTCTTTTCTAGATCCTAGTTTGTTACCCTATTATTGGCCTAAGTTTACAAAAACGGTGATGGACACAACTATATTCTATGTTCCAGAATATGAAGTTGTTTCAAGTGCAGCTTTTTCTCGAAAACCAGCGGTTTTTCAACACAAAAAAGCCGCTGAATATTACTTAAAATTAGCGAAGGAGTATTTTTTGTATGAGTAATTCTGAGAACATCGGTAAGTTAATGCACTTGAAGTTATCTAAGATTGAGTCAGCAGAACCCTGCTCTGAGTCAGAGTTTATCATTGCCGGAGCCGCCGAAGCCGTATTGCAAGCAGGTAATCGCAATTGGATTCCGATTATTGTTAAAGAAACAGGCGACTATCAGTATCAAGTTGTGAGCAATCACTTTGTCTATGCTGTAGCTCAGCAAGCCAAATTAGATTTAGTATGGTGTATTGTCATTGACCCAAAACCATCAAATATTGAACAAGCGAAGATTCTAGCGCGAGAAGCAAATCCCCAAGTCAATCTGAGTACAGCATCAAAAGATACTATTATAGCTGTACTTAAATACTTAGTTAAAGAGCATAATTGGAAGAATGTAAAACCAGTTGAAACTGCCACTAAAATTGTAGATTCTAACCGCGAGCAATGGTCAGATTTTATCCCTTTGACTAAGCTCAAATGTAATTTGACTAAGGCGAGATTAGATTTTATTGCTAAAGTATTTTCTATATCACCGCCACCACCGCCGCCGCCACCGCCTGAAGCAGTTAGTGTGAAACGTGCATCTAGAGATGAAATTTTCGATCGTCTCAATTACTTATCAACTAATAAAATAGGCGGCTTTGAAAATATAGATGCAGAAAAAACAGCCGATGCTATCTTCACCGCGAATAAAGGGAAGTGGAAAACCCTCAGTCCAATTTCCAAACTTGAATGCGGCATTGATACAGCCAAAATGAAAATCATTAAAACCCTATTTAGCCTGTAAAACTATGTTAAGTGGTGTAGCGGATTCAATTTACTGGCTCAACCGCTATATTGAAAGATCGGAAAATATCGCCCATTTTGCCGAAGTCAATTTTAATCTCATTCTCGACTCTCCCAGCGGTATTACTCAACTATTTACCGATCTGCCCACTTAATGTACCATTGTGCGAAAATGTCAAGCGGACGCTCAAACCAAAAGTCCGTAAAGGACTGTTAAACGCTCTCTCACACATTTCTGATGCGAAATACCAAAACATTCTTTTTGTCAAGCTTGTTCCTGATTGGCTTAACAATTAGTTTTCTGCTGACTCCTGGTTGGTTCTCCAACTTCCCATCCCGCGCTAGCGCAACTATGCCCCCGCAAACCCAAACCGCCGAATTTCGCGCCTTCTGGGTGGACGCCTTCAACCCCGGCTTCAAAACGCCTCAAGAAGTCACAAAATTGATCGCAGACGCGCAGCGGGCCAATGCCAACGCCATAGTCGCCCAAGTCCGCCGCCGCGGCGATGCTTTTTACACCAGTGCGATCGAACCCCGCACCCTCGATCCCAACGTTCCCCCCGGTTTCGATCCACTGCAAGATTTGATTGACAAAGCCCACGCCGCAGGCATTGAAGTACACGCTTGGATGGTGACGCTGCCTGTGGTTTCGGGTACCAAACTTCCCGCCGGTCACGTTTGGCAACAACACGGGCCTTCGGCCCCCGGCAGCGACAATTGGGCGATGCTGACTTACGGTGGGGAAGCCCAAGGCTATCTCGATCCCGGCCATCCAGACGCCGTAGATTATACTGTTTCCGTCTATTTGGACTTGCTGAAGCGCTACGATGTGGACGGCGTACAGTTGGATTATGTGCGCTACGGCGGGCCGACTTGGGGCTACAATCCGACTTCGATCGCCCGTTTCAATCAGCAAACAGGTCGATCGGGCAAACCCGCACCCACCGATCCTGCATGGATGCAGTGGCGGCGCGACCAGGTGACAAATTTAGTGCGGAAGCTTTATGTAGAAAGCCTTGCGATTAAACCGCGCGTTAAAATTACCGCCGCCACGATCGCCTGGGGAGACGGCCCGAAAAACGATGCAGGGTGGTATCAAACGCAGCCTTACAAAGAAGTATTGCAGGATTGGCGCGCTTGGCTGGAAGAAGGGATCGTAGACATGGCGATGCCGATGACTTACCAGCGCGAGTACAAACGATCGCAAAAACTCGCTTACGACAACTGGATCGAGTACGCCAAAGACCACCAGTACAACCGCCAAATTGCGATCGGCCCCGGCAATTACCTCAACTACATCGAAGACACTCTAGACCAAATTCGTCGCGCCGAACAGCCGTCTGCGAAAGGAAATCACGTCGCAGGTACGGTGCTCTATTCCTACGCTAGCAGCAACGTGTACACGAATGTCGAACTGCGATCGGGCGGCACCGGTGATTTGCCCCGCCAGCCTTGGAAATACGTTCCCCAAAGCAACGATTTGTTTTACACCGCGCTTTCGCAGCCGAGTCAATACGTTGACGCTGCGACGGGCAAAACCTATGAAACTCAGCCTGTGTGGGCGACAGCAGCAGCGGTTCCCGATATGCCTTGGAAGTCGCGGCCGACTACAGGTGCGATCGCCGGAAATTTGCAGCAGTGCGCTCGAACTTGCGACGGTGCGAGCTTGACATTGCAGTCGATCGATGCGGCTGGCAAAGTGCGTCAACTGCGCGCCGATGGTAAAGGATGGTTTGGGGCGATCGAGCTTTCTCCGGGAACTTATCAGTTGAAAGTTGACGGAAGTCAAATTCAACAAACAGTTAATGTTGTCGCCGGTGAAGTTGCAAAAATCAATTTCGGAGCCTCTTAATCACTTTTTAGGGTGCGCCGATGTGGGCTATTGCGATCGACTTACAGCGTATCCCGGGTTTATAGAACCCATGTAGGATCTTTTTGTTGTCTCACAAGCCTTTGAGGTATCTAGGTTGTATCTGGTTTGATGCCTGTTAGCTTAAAGTCCTGACTCTGGTATTAAATCCTCTGGTAAAACTATCCCCTCAAAACCATATAGTTCGCTCAAGAAGATACCAAATGGGTTCTATAAAGTTTCTAAGATTTCTGACTTAGGGAATCTTACTTTTGCGAGTGAAGCATACTTATCTGCTTCAGAGCGATAGCCAGCCGCACAAGCTACGACGGTAGTAAATCCTTTTGCAGAAAGACCCAACAGGCGATCGTAATTGACAGGTTCAATTCCTTCCATTGGACAGGTGTCAACACCAAGCAATGCAGCACAGGTCATAAAGTTGCCCAGTGCAATATAAGTTTGGCGCGTTGACCATTGATTGATATTAAAACTGCGGGCACCATCCACCAAGTCACTGACGATTAGATTCCGATATCCTGCCATTGCCTCTACGGTTCCGCCCCGCAGCTCGACAGTGCGAGCCAGAAAGCGATCGACATCCTCGGCAGTGAGATTCTTTTTAATCGCGAACACGACATAATGAGAGCAATCAGTAACCTGTGACTGATTCCAGGAGTGGGGCTTGAGCTGTTCTTTAAGTTCCGAGCTGGTAATAATCAGAAATTTCCAAGGTTGAAGCCCATAAGAAGATGGTGTTAACACTAACGCATCTTCTAAAGCTGTCCAGATTTCTGGAGCAATTTTTTTGGCTGGATCGAACTGTTTGGTGGCATATCGCCATTTGAGATTTTCGAGTAAGTCTGTCGTAGTGATGTGATTCATTTCTTTTACTTAAGAGATTGCAATTAATCATGGTTGAAACGGATAATTACAGGCTGGTTGCAAATAATCCTGATTCAAATGAAATGATAACGGAAGCGGTCTGCAAAAAGTAGCGAGCAGGTCGATTTGTTCCCCCGACAGACTAATTTTTAGCTAATTCCTAATCGCTTTCCAGAATGCTTGCGAGCAAAGCTTGCTGAGCGTGCATCCGATTTTCTGCCTGATCCCAAACGCGCGATTGACTGCCTTCAATCACTGCATCGGTAATCTCTTCATCTCGGTGCGCGGGCAAACAGTGCAGTACAATTGCATTTTTATCTGCTAACTTCAGCAATTGTTCATTTACCTGATAGGGTTCAAACAAAGGAATCCTGATTTTTGCTTCCTCTTCCTGTCCCATACTCGCCCAAACATCAGTATAAATCACTTGAGCATTCTTCACAGCAGCTTCTGCGTCCGTCGTCACAGTAACTTCTGTTTTTCCCTTAGCAATATTCTTAGCTTTTTCCACTATCTCAGCATTCGGCTGGAAATCTTGAGGGCAAGCAATTCTTACATTCATTCCCGTCATTGCACAGCCCAACATCAGCGAATTAGCCATATTATTGCCATCGCCCAAATAAGTCAAAGTCACCCCTTTCAACTTGCCAAAACACTCTTTTACTGTCATTAAATCCGCCAGCACTTGGCATGGGTGTTCGTCATCTGTCAGTGCATTAATCACAGGAATTTTCGCATAGTTGGCAAAAGTAACTAAATCCTTTTGCTCGAAAGTCCGAATCGCCAAAATATCTAAATATCTATCTAAAACCCTGGCTGTATCTACCAAAGGTTCACCGCGGCTGACTTGTGTAACGTTGGGATTGAGGTCAATCACTTGCCCTCCCAATTTATACATTGCTACCGTAAAACTTACCCGCGTTCGCGTTGAAGCTTTGGAAAATAACAAGCCGAGAACTTTATTGCGTTTCAGCTTGACCATTCCCGATTTTAAACTGGCTGCTAGATCCAGCAAATAATTTAATTCATCTATGCTTAAATCTGCCAGACTTAATAAATCTCGCCCTTTTAATGAATCCATGCTTTCCCCCACACACAAATTTTTAACTGTGTCTTAAATCTTAGCCCGCAGAGGTGGGTTTTGTTTCTGTAATCCCTAGTTGACATCTGCGGGTAAGGTTTATGCGGGCAATTGCTCGATCGCGCGATCGATCGAATCGCAACCTTGTTCAACCGTTTCTACCACAGCCAACACGCCCCGCAATTCCCCAGCGCCGGGGAAACCCTTAGCATACCAGGTTAAGTGCTTGCGCGCTTGGGAGACACCGCTTTCACCTTTATATTCCCACAAAGCCCGCAAATGTTCCTTAGCACATTCGAGGCGTTCAATTGGTGTCGGAGCTATCTTTTCGACACCAGTTTTCAAGAAATAATCAACTTCTCCCACCAAAAAAGGATAGCCCAAAGTTCCCCGCGAACACATCACTCCATCCGCGCCGGTTTCTTCCAGACATCGCATCGCTGCTTCCACTGAAAAAATATCCCCGTTAGCAATAACAGGAATCGATAAAACTTCTTTAACTCGGCGAATCCACTCCCATTTGGCCGGGCCAGTGTAACCTTGCGATCGAGTGCGGCCGTGCACGGTAATCATTTTTGCTCCCGCATCTTCCATCCGCTTCGCAAATTCCAAAATATTAATTTCTTTGTCAGTCCAACCAATCCTAGTTTTAACGGTGACAGGAACATCTACCGCTTCCACAACCGCCCGCACAATTGCCTCGGCAGTTTCCGGATCTCGCAGCAGGGAAGAACCGCCGCCGTTTTTAGTAATTTTGTTAACCGGACAGCCCATATTAATATCAACAGTATCGGCTCCTTCTGCCACTGCTTTTTGGGCCGCTTCTGCCAAGAAATCCGGCCGGCAGTCAAACAATTGAATGCTAATCGGGCGCTCGTTCGGGTCAACTTCCATAATTCTCGGCAGTTGCTTCACGTAGTGCAAACCCGTAGCGTTCACCATTTCCGTGTACATCATCGAATCGGGCGCGTAGCGGCGCACCAGGCGGCGAAATACCAAATCGGTAACGCCGGATAAGGGCGATTGCAGGACGCGGCTTTTAACTTCAAAATCGCCGATTTTGAGCGGAGTTGCTAACCTTTCTTTTAATTCGGGAGATAGAGCAAGCATAGTCGATCGCACTTTAATTCTAATATCTGTATATTATACTACACTTCAGGTAGTTGACAGTTGTTAAATATACTTTTAGCCGATTATTGAGTGACAGCTAAAAGTATATTTAACCTGACCGCAATGCCTATTTTACACATCCCGATCGCCCGAATTTGAATATTGTGAAACCAGGGCCCAAACGCCAACGCCGACCACACTTAAATCTCTGTGCCGCTTCGATCTATCTATGGGGTGTGACCATTAATGAGGGATCTACCTACTAAGAGTGTTGCCCAAGTCATATTTTTATTGTTTAATTCTCCCGAATGCTCGGCCTGCCTTCGGCTCCGGCTATCTTCAGACGACTAATGGTTAAATTTATTGGGATTGTGCAAAAGCCGTACATCAGATCGTTTTAAACTACAATTGGTGGATTCCTGACGACGCCGATCGAACATTAAAAAAATTGTAGAGAATTCCTATGGACGCCGCAGCACTCTGGCAACGCTATCAAGACTGGCTTTACTATCACGAGGGATTGGGACTTTACCTCGATATCAGCCGCATGGGATTCGACGACGCTTTCGCAGCAGCACTGAAACCCAAATTTGACAAAGCTTTCAAAGACATGGCAGCTTTGGAAGCAGGTGCGATCGCCAATCCCGACGAAAACCGCATGGTGGGCCACTACTGGCTGCGAAACCCCGATTTAGCTCCCACTCCAGAATTAAAACAAGAAATAGTCGAAGGCGTAGCACAAGTTGAAACATTTGTCAAGAAAGTTCAAAACCGCGATATTAAACCGCCCTTTGCTCCGCAATTTACCGACATAATTTCGATCGGCATCGGCGGTTCGGCCCTCGGCCCCCAATTTGTCTCCGAAGCTTTATCCCCAGACATTCCGCCCCTAGCAATTCATTTTATCGACAACACAGATCCCGCTGGGATCGATCGCATCCTTAACAAAATCAAAGACAAACTCGCCAGCACCCTAGTAATTACTATCTCCAAATCCGGCGGCACCCCCGAACCCCGCAACGGGATGATCGAAGTTCAAAAAGCCTTCGCCGCTCAAAAACTAGACTTCGCCAAACAGGCAGTTGCCATCACTGGAACAGACAGCAAACTAGACAAATTAGCCAAATCCGAAGGCTGGATTGGCAGCTTCCCGATGGCCGACTGGGTGGGAGGACGCACTTCGGAACTCTCAGCAGTAGGACTTTTGCCAGCAGCTTTGCAAGGCATCGACATTCGGGCGATGCTCGACGGCGCTAAAGTCATGGACGAAGCTACTAGAATTCCCGACATTAAAAATAATCCCGCCGCCCTTTTAGCCATGAGTTGGTATTTTGCCTGCAACGGACGGGGCGAAAAAGATATGGTAGTTTTGCCGTATAAAGATTCACTGCTATTGTTCAGTCGCTACTTGCAGCAATTAGTCATGGAATCGATCGGCAAACAGGAAGATTTAGACGGCAATACAGTTCATCAAGGTATCGCAGTTTACGGCAACAAAGGCACCACCGACCAACACGCCTACGTCCAGCAACTTCGAGACGGCGTGCCGAATTTCTTCCTAACATTTATCGAAGTTTTGCAAGACAGGCAAGGCATTTCCCCAGAAGTAGAAACCGGCGTCACTTCAGGAGATTATTTGTCGGGTTTATTGCAGGGAACTCGACAAGCTTTGTACGAAAATCACCGAGATTCCATTACTGTCACAATTCCCCAAGTCAACCCTCGGACAGTAGGAGCATTAATCGCCCTCTACGAAAGAGCCGTAGGTTTTTACGGTTCCTTGGTGAATGTCAATGCCTATCACCAGCCGGGCGTCGAAGCAGGCAAAAAAGCTGCCGCTGCTGTATTGGACTTGCAGCAGCGGGTACTGCAAGTGCTCAAAGACGCTCAAACACCTCTGTCTGTAGCAGAACTAGCCAAAAAAGCAGGAAAGCCAGAGCAAATCGAGACAATTTACAAAACTCTGCGGCATTTAGCAGCCAACGGGCGCGGCGTAGCTTTGGAGGGCAAATTAGGACAACCGGCTACTTTAACTGCAAGTTATCAAGAGAATTAAACAGTAGAATTAAACATTAAAAGTGAAATTAGTCACTTTTAATGTTTAATTTTTAATTCCCCCATGCCATTAACTATTCTGGTTGCTGACGACGATTTCGCTACTCGCCTGTCAATTACCGATTATCTAGAAATTACCGGATACTCTGTAATCGCTGCTGAGAACGGCAAAGAAGCTTTAGGTTTGGTAGATGAATTTCAGCCCCACTTGATTGTTACCGACATTACAATGCCCGAGATGGATGGCTACGAATTCGTGCGGCGAGTTCGGACTCGTCCCGCTTTCCGCTTGCTACCGGTGATTTTTTTGACGGAACGCACGAGCACGCAGGAACGGATTCGGGGCTATCAGATGGGGTGCGACAATTATCTGGCTAAGCCTTTTGAACTCCAAGAATTGGGGGCGGTTATTCGCTCTTTGCTCGATCGCTACGCTCTAATCGCTCAGGCACCGTCTCATTCCCCAAAACCAGAACCGACGCCAACAGAGGCACGCAGCAGAGCCAATGGCAAGCCTGAAGCGGATTTTTTCACTCAAAAGCCAGAAACCGACGATCGCCCCTCTCCCAGCCAAAATGCTCCGAGTTTGACTCAGCGAGAGCGAGAAGTGCTAGATTTGCTGACAGAAGGTCTTTCTAATATTCAAATAGGCGATCGGCTCCACCTCAGCCCTCGAACTGTCGAAAAGCACGTCAGCAGCTTGTTCAGAAAAACAGAAAGCAACAACCGTGCAGAACTCGTTCGTTTTGCGATGGAACACCATTTAGTCGGTAATTGGTAATTGTTAATTGGTAATTGGTAAATTTTCCTGATTTATAACGTACTCCAACAAACCCTGGGAAGCATCCAGCAGCAAATCAATTACTCGATCGAATCCCTCGGGACCGCCGTAGTAAGGATCGGGCACTTCTTTAAGGTCGTATTTCTGGCAAAAATCGCACATCAACCGCACTTTATTTTTATATTTTCCCATATTATCGAGGGCAAGAATATTCCGATAATTCTCCCGATCCATCGCCAGAATCAAATCAAAATTCTCAAAATCTTTCCTTTGAAATTGGCGGGCTTCGCCTAACAATTCAATGTCTCGCTTCCTCGCCGCCAATGCCATCCGCCTGTCAGGGGGACTGCCAATGTGATAGCTAGCAGTTCCGGCAGAATCGCAGGTGATGCGATCGCTCAAACCAGCTTGTTCAATTAAGTGATTCATAATATTTTCTGCTGAGGGCGATCGGCAGATGTTTCCGAGGCAGACAAATAATAATTTAGTCATTAGTTAGTAGTTATTAGTCATTAGTTATTAGTTATTAGTTATTAGTCAGTCAACAGTGCTAATTTGTTGGGTGCGTCGCTTTCAGAGTCAATCTGCAAGTTCCATCGAACATGGAGCAGCGACGCACCTTACTATAGCGGTTTTCCAGAAAGTTTAATCAGTCAACAGTCAACAGTCAACAATTGACTGATGACTAATGACTAACCGAAACCGGGGAGATTGAGTCCGCCGGTGAGTTCTTCCATTTTCTCCCGCATCGTCATCGTAGACTTAGCGTAAGCATCCTGCATCGCCACTGTGACGAGTTCAGAAACCACATCAGCACCTTCACCGAGGGCATCCGGTGAGATTTCCACGCGGCGGGGTTCTTGGTTGCCGCTGAGAAAAACCTTGACCAAGCCGCCGCCGGCTGTTCCCTCAATTTCCATTACATCCAACTCTTCTTGGAGCTTTTTAGCTCCTTCTTGAACCTGCTGAGCTTTTTTGAAAGCTTCAGTCAGTTCTTTCATTTTTCCCAGGCCGAAGCCAAATCCTTGTCCTGATTTTGTCATAACTACTTTGTGATGGTGTGTGGGCTGGCAGTCTGCCGTTTCCGTATTACTTCAATGATGCCTTAGAAGGGAAACTCTCCCAGTATTCTAACTTCTGGCTCCAACAACAGCGACCACCGCTGCTCGACTTGCTGTTGAACGTGGCGGATCACTTGAAAAATATCATTGGCCGTTGCCGACCCGCAGTTAAGAATAAAATTAGCATGGCGCTGAGCCACTTGTGCGCCTCCGATCTGATATCCCTTCAGTCCCGCTTGTTCGATGAACCAACCTGCCGTCTTGGGGCCGGGGTTGCGGAAGACTGAGCCACAGCTCGGTAAGTGGTAAGGTTGAGTTGTCCGCCGCTGGCTGAAATGGTCATTAGTTTCTGCCATTACTTGCGATCGGTCAAATCCCGGCTGTAACTGGAAAGTCGCTTCTGTTACTAGCCGATCGCCCCCTTGGAGCACCGAAGTCCGGTAGCGGTACTCCAACTCTTGGGGAGTCAGAATTTCCACCTTACCACCAGGGGATAGGACGCGAGCGTTGACCAGAATATCAGCAGTACAGCCTCTGTGAGCGCCTGCATTCATCACCACAGCCCCTCCCACGGTGCCCGGTATGCCGACTGCCCATTCTAGACCTTTCCAGCCCCGTTTAGCGGCCAACCAAGCGAGGCGGGGAATTGACTCCCCCGCCCCCGCTGTCACTTGACCTGTTTCTGGATTAAAATTCACCTGTTTCAGGTAGCGAGTGCCGACGACCAAACCGGACAAACCCCGATCGCTCACCAACAAATTAGAACCCGCACCCAGTAGAGTCACCGGCATCCCTTCATCGTGTGCCCAGGCAAAACTCGCTTGCAAAGCCTCCATACTGCGGGGAGCAACGTACCACTCGGCGGGGCCACCGACTCGGAAGGAAGTCAGGCCCGCCAGCGAAACTTGGGAGTTAATCTTGCAATCAGTTCCCCGCAAAGAAATAGGAGAATACACTCGCCGATTTTCCTTAACAGAGGAGTCATTCGAGATAGTCACCATCTTGAAAATCCTTAAAAATACCTTCGCTCGAAGACGTGGTTGAAAATCCATTTAGCTAACTTATGTCGCCCCTTTGAGCGAGCCGCCCGACAGAAGTTTCGGCACAACGTGCAACGCCATAATGTCGCTCAACTCTACTCTGTTCGCGAGCTAATCGGGGCGATCGGCTTGTTGATAAAAAGCCATAACCTCTGGAATAATCTGATTCAGATTACCAGCACCCAAAAACAGAGCCAAATCTCCCGGTTGCAGATTTTTGGTTAAAAACTTAGTGACTGACTCCAGGGAAGGCGCAAACTCAACCTCTCGGCCTTCTTTAGCAATCAAATCAGCAACCTGCTGCCCGCTAATCTCTCCTAAATTCGGTTCCCCAGCACTATAAATATCGCAAGCCACAACCAAATCAGCATCCCCAAAAGATTGAGCAAATTCTGGCAAAAATGTCAGAGTCCGGCTGTAACGGTGGGGTTGAAAAATTGCCACCACTCTTCGGGATTTGGGATTTTTTTCGCTACCTTCAATACGCAAGCGAGCCGCCGCCAAGGTAACGCGGATTTCGCTAGGATGGTGGGCGTAGTCGTCCACAAACAGGATGTCATTGTGAAAACCCCGCACCTCAAAACGGCGGCGAGCTCCTTCAAAGCCAGCAATCGCTTTGGCAATCGCCGAAAATTCTAACCCCAACAATCGGCCCACTGCTACCGCAGCTAGTGCATTGCTGAGATTGTGTGTACCCACCAACTTCAACTCCATTTCCCCTAGGAAAGATCCTCGCTCCCAAATCCGGGCCTTGGTGCTTTCTGCTCCGTACTCCACGCCCGAAGCCGTGTAGTCAGCACCGCTGTCTGGCTGCAAGCTGTAGCTGACATGAGGCTGAAGGGAATCTTTGACTATTTGGTCGTCAATGCAACCCACCAAGGTTTGACAGTTTTGGGCAAACACTTTAAATGTGTCTATTACCTGGTCAAGGGTATCGTAATGGTCTGGATGATCCAGTTCCACATTCGTCACTATGCCAATTTTGGCTACCAGCTTAACGAGAGAACCGTCGGATTCATCAGCCTCGGCCACTAAGTAGGGCCCTTCCCCCAAACGGGCATTGCCTTCCCAAGCATTTACCTCGCCTCCTACTACGATCGTCGGGTCTAGACCCGCAGCCATCAGCATGAAGCCGATTAAGCTGCTAGTAGTAGTTTTGCCGTGAGTCCCGGCTACCGCTATGCTTTGGTAATCTTGAATTAACGCTGCCAACACATCCGAGCGATGAAAAATCGGACAGCCCAAATCTAAAGCAGCTCGATATTCGGCATTTGCTGGGTGAATAGCCGTCGAACATACTACTTGAGGCAATCCCGGAAGTGCTTGGGCGCTTGAACAGTTGCCGTTCAATTGGAGAGCTTTGGCTGTCGCGACAGAAGTCCCTACCGTACCCGCGACTATCGAGGATACTGCTCTTTCCTGTTGCCCGCAGTCGGGACTGCTACCGTTAAGGGCCGTTTGAAATAATTCAAAATTGCTGGCGTCTTGACTCCAAAAAATATGAGCTCCCATTCCTTGCAAGCGCTCGGTTATGTGACTCGATTTAATGTCGGAGCCGTACACAGGCAACTTGCGTTTAGCTAGAATGTAGGCAAGGGCTGACATCCCAATCCCACCAATGCCGATGAAATGAAATGGTCTACCGCTAAAATCAACAGAACTCGGCATCTTTGCTCCTCACACACCACACCACGCCAATAACACGCGATATCATATCAAGAATTGTTTTTTCAGGATACAGTTCGCTAGAGATTTTGTACAAAATTCTCTGCGCGTCCCTAGATTTGCGGGACTTGTAGAGATGTTTGTCTTGTATCCTATATGACTTAGTACCGAGTAGTTTTCCGGAACAGTCACAGCTCGAAAATTGCAGGTAACAGAAAACGGGGTCTGGGGTCGGGGTCAATAGACTAATTTTGGGTGGTTGCATACTCCTGCATTCTTTCTATTTCGATCCGCCTGCTGTGCTGGGATACGGCAGCAAAAGCCCCACAACCTTTCTACCAAGATTGAGGGTAAAACCCATAAGGATTTACAAACACTACCACGAACAACAAAATTTCGCTCCTTTTATAGTCATTTATCTACCCGTACGGTCATTTTTTCTTGAAAGTGAGAGATTGACACGATCGCAGCTATAGTATATATTCTTACTTTATTGTATATATACAAGTTATGCAGTTAGTCGAAATAGTCGCAAAGCCATAGATCAAACCAAATCATTGGTTTTGATCGAGAAGCCGATCAACTCTCTTGGCAGCCCTTAAAATTTTTATCACTGCGATAAGTATATCTACCGTCAAAACTTTTTCGGTCGCCCACAAACGAATGCTGAGGCGGTCGATCGCGCACTCAAAACAAGTTGGGATTAATATTGGCAAGGTTAATCATCCAGTCCCGCACCCACTCTGACGCTCAGAACCTGGTTTTTTAAGTCTTATTGAAGGTTTGAACGAATTAAGGGGGTTGAAAAAACCGGTTTTAGCGTCCGGGAAGATCCTCGAAACTAGGGTCATCCAGGGGTTTGTCCCCAATGAAAACCGAGGGTTTTCTAATAAACGAGCTTATGGTTAAAAGCGTATAAACATAAAAGTGGCGCGATGTCTGTATTAATCCTGATTTGGGGGGAATATGGCGAAAATAGCGATTTTGGGGGGGACTTTTGATCCGGTTCACTGGGGTCACGTGTTGGTAGCCGAGACGGCTGCGAGTCAATTTGCTCTCGATCGAGTCATTTGGGTACCGGATCGCTCTCCTCCTCACAAAGAGCGCCCGGATTTGGCAAGTTTTGAGCAGCGGCGGGAAATGCTCGCTCTGGCGATCGGCGATCGCCCTGACTTCCTAATTTCGCCGCCGTCGGCAAATCCCTCCGACAATTCTTTTGCGATCGACACCCTGCTGTATTTGCAAAAATTGTATCCAGGCGATCATCGCTGGTACTGGATTATTGGTAGTGACGCACTCCTTACTCTCCCCAAATGGCACCGGTGCGGCGAAATTGCCGGGTTGTGCGACTGGTTGGTGGCCCCGCGTCCGACTCAGGGAGAGCGAGTGACAGCAGAAAGCGCGGAGATTGGGGAACTGTCCGAGT
The DNA here is from genome assembly GCF_036705305.1 of Microcoleus sp. B3-D7. NCBI lineage: Bacteria > Bacillati > Cyanobacteriota > Cyanophyceae > Oscillatoriales > Microcoleaceae > Microcoleus > Microcoleus sp. B3-D7. The sequence continues at coordinate 147,580 of NZ_JAUBUE010000005.1, forward strand.
GGGGAGATTGTCCGGGTGGAAAACCCATCGATTCCGGGGGAGACAGGATGCAGGTTCAGGCAAATGCTGTTGGCCGGCGAGTTGCCGAACAAATGGCTCTTTTGGACGTGGAGATTCGCTGGGAGGTGCTGTCCATGGCTGCGATCGAGATTTCGTCCAGCCACATCCGCCGCTGCTGCGCCGAAAGGATCGGCCTCCGCTACTTAGTCCCGGAAGTGGTCGGGACTTATATTGCATCCCATCAGCTTTACCAGTAACTAGCGGCAGAAAGCCTAATGCCTTCTGCCTTGCAATTTTAGCCTTCTAGAAAAGTTCAAGCTTTTTTGATCGACACAAAAAGTTAGAAAGGATCGACCTTTGCGATATGATCTTGTCTCATAAGTCAATTCTTAAATTTTTTCAAAATTTAAGCCTGAGCTAGAGGCTGCCATCGTTAGGAGGTACAAGGTGATTAGAGTCGCGATCAATGGTTTTGGACGTATCGGGCGCAGTTTTGCGCGCTGCTGGCTGGGCCGAGAAAACAGCCAGCTAGAGTTGGTAGCTATTAATGACACTTCCGATCCTAGAAGTAATGCTCACTTGCTGAGATACGATTCCATGATGGGAACGTTGAAGAATGTGGACATCAGTGCGGATGAAAATTCCATTACTCTCAACGGCAAGACAGTTAAATGCGTGAGCGATCGCAACCCGCTAAACTTGCCTTGGAAAGATTGGGGTATTGATCTGATTATTGAATCGACCGGTGTCTTCGTTGACCAAGCTGGTGCATCGAAGCATATCACTGCCGGCGCTAAAAAAGTGCTAATTACCGCTCCCGGCAAGGGTTCTGAAGTTGGCACTTATGTCATGGGAGTCAACCACCACAACTACAAGCACAGTGACTACACAGTCATCAGCAATGCTAGCTGTACTACTAACTGTCTGGCTCCTGTACTGAAAGTGCTGCACGAAAATTTTGGCATCGTCAAAGGCATGATGACCACTACCCACAGCTATACTGGCGACCAGCGCTTGCTGGATGCCAGCCACCGCGACTTGCGGCGGGCCCGGGCGGCAGCAATGAATATTGTGCCGACTTCTACCGGAGCAGCCCAAGCTGTGGCTTTGGTGATTCCAGAATTGAAGGGCAAGTTAAACGGTATCGCCATGCGTGTGCCGACTCCCAATGTGTCCGTAGTCGATTTTGTGGCTCAGGTAGAGAAAAAGACTTTTACCGAGCAAGTAAATCAAGTGTTCAAAGAAGCTGCCTCTGGCTCCATGAAAGGAATTTTGGAGTACAACGATTTGCCTTTAGTTTCATGCGACTATCGCGGAAGTGATGCTTCTTCGATTCTGGATTCCAGCTTAACGCTGGTGATGGATGGCGACATGGTAAAGGTTTTGGCTTGGTACGACAATGAGTGGGGCTACAGTCAGCGGGTGGTTGACTTGGCTGAATTAGTCGCCGAACGTTGGGAAGCCTAGTACCCCAAGGCAGAAGGCATTAGTCATTCGGCAGAAGGTAAAAAATCCTGATATTTTGTACTTTTGAGTCGATTTCTAGCTGACTGATTATTTCTGTTTTCGAGCGGTAGAGACTTTTGCCAGTCGATAGTTGGCGAGTACAAAATGAAATATGGCGCAGGACACGGCAGTGTCCACAGGTGTCAACTTAAGCCTGAAAGCCTTGGTATCTCTTGTTCATAGCCAAGTCTAGATCCCCCTAAATCCCCCTGGTTGTTGGGGGACTTTGATAAGACTCTTGTCCCCCCCTTATTAAGGGGGGCTAGGGGGGATCAAGGGTTAATAGTCAAACAGCGGTCTGTGACAGGGTTTGACGTTAAATTGACACCAATGAGCAGTGCCGTCTCCCTACGATATCCGTATGCTGTTACTCCCAGCTATCGAACTTTTTGCAATAATACTTCGATCGGGCGATCGGGTCTGCTTGATGATAAATTTGTTGTTTGTAGTAAGCGCTGAAAATTGCTTTAGTTAAGTTCTAGGAAAACCCCAAATATTAAAAAAATAAAAATTCAGACTATAAAAGTTAAACAACTGGAAAAATAGCAACAGCTACGGTGTAGTTTTGCCAACCAAATCTGATATGAAAAAAGCGCTAATTTGTGGTGTATCAGGTCAAGACGGAACTTATTTAGCTAAACTTTTGCTCGATCGAGGTTATGAAGTTTGCGGCACCTCCAGGGACGCCCAAATGTCTAGTTTCGGAAACCTAGCCCGTTTGGGCATTCGAGACAGAGTAAAACTAGAATCCATGTCTCTCAACGATTTTCGCAGCGTCTTGCAAGTGCTTGCCAAAATAGAGCCAGATGAGGTGTACAATCTAGCAGGTCAAAGTTCCGTCGGTCTGTCTTTTGAACAGCCCGTAGAAACCCTGGAAAGCATTGCCACAGGCACATTGAATCTCTTAGAAGCAATTCGGTTTACAGGCAGAACAATCAAACTTTACAATGCCAGTTCCAGCGAATGTTTTGGGGATACCCGAGGCAATCCAGCCGATGAAAATACGCCTTTTCGCCCCAGAAGCCCTTACGCGGTGGCGAAAGCAACGGCATTTTGGGAAGTAGCGAATTATCGGGAAGCGTACAATTTGTTTGCGTGTTCTGGTATTTTGTTCAATCACGAGTCGCCGCTGCGACCGGAGAGGTTTGTCACCCAAAAGATTGTATCTGTGGTGTGTCGAATTGCAGCAGGCAGTTCCGAAAAGCTGCATTTGGGAAATATTTCAGTGCAGCGGGACTGGGGTTGGGCACCGGAATATGTGGAGGCGATGTATTTGATGTTGCAGCAGTCAGAACCGGACGATTATGTAATTGCCACAGGTGTAAGTTATCCTTTGGAGGAGTTTGTGCAGACAGCGTTTGTTGCTGCGGGTTTGGATTGGCAGGAACATTTAGTAACCGATGCGAGTCTCTACAGACCGACGGAGATTGCAGTTGGGAGGGGAAATCCGGGAAAGGCGAAAGAAAAATTGGGGTGGGAGGCGAAGTATAAGATGCAGGATGTGGTGAGGAGGATGGTGGAAGCGAGGATGATGTGAGGGAAAATTATGAGGTGAAAATATGGAAGGAGAATATGCAACGGCTAAGAAGTGGTATAAGGCCAATCGCCGTGAGTTGAAAAAATATCGGGGTCAGTGGATCGCTTATACTAACTGAGGGGTGATTAGTTGCGATCGGGATTATCGAAAGATGAAGGACGAGATTCCCGGTGATACCTAAATTGGTTTATGCGCTCAAGCGCGTATATGAAAGCGAATTTATTGAGGCTGTTAGGTTTTATCCTGTCAGTTTGATATAAAATTCAAACAGGCTGGGAATAGCATTCTTTTTAAGTATTGAAAAGTTACTGGACAAGAAAGGTACAATTTGTTTGCCTTTGCTGGTATTTTGTGATAAAGTTCTGGTCGGAAGCAGACTATAAGATACCGGAGGTGGTGCGGATGATAGTCTAGGCGAGGATGGGTAATGTTTGAGTTCTATAAAAATTTTGAGGTTTAATCCATGAAATCATTAGTTATAACAACAATTCATAAACCAACTGCTGCTCTGTTTAAATACAGAGATATTTTGCTAGATTTAGGGTGGAAAATTATTGTAGTTGGGGATAAAAAAACTCCTAGAGATTTTGAGTTGCCGGGGGCTGAATACTTTAATGTAGAGCAGCAATGCGAAGACTTTGGCGAGCTAGCTTCTCTGATTCCTATGAATCATTACTCCCGCAAGAATTTAGGATACTTGTATGCTATGCGCTTGGGGGCAGAAGCGATCGCGGAAACAGACGACGACAATATTCCCTACGATGACAAGTATCCCAATTTCCTCCCTTCCCTGGTTAAGACTCCAGCAGTAGAGGTTAAAGGTGCTGTCAATGTCTATTCTTACTTTACCAGTAAAAAAATATGGCCCAGAGGCTTGCCACTTGACAAAGTTAATAGTTTTGTCGATGAGAAGCTGGCAACAGAAAAAGAAGTTACTTGTTACGTCCAGCAAGGGCTAGCAGACTTAGACCCCGATGTAGACGCTATTTATCGTTTGACGGTTGGTGATGAAAATATTAAGTTTGAACCGGATAAGAAGTTGTCACTGTCGCCCGGGTGTTATAGTCCTTTCAATACGCAGAATACTTTATTTGAAAAGCAAGCTTTTCCTCTAATGCTGCTGCCTATTGGTGTGAGCAGTCGTGTTACCGATATCTGGAAAAGCTACATTGCCCAGAGGCTTTTATGGTGCATGAACTCTAGTGTTCTATTTCTGTCGCCTTCAGTTTATCAGTTGAGAAATGAACACAACCTGATGAAAGATTTTAGTGAAGAAATTCCTTTGTATACTCAGGTTCACAATTTAATTGAATTACTGGAAACTTTTACAAGTGATACTAGCGATGGTTGCGAATTAATGATAGAGATGTATGCTTATCTCCATCGAAATGGTTTTCTCGGCGAGATAGAGGTTCGTCTGTGTAAATTGTGGATTGAAGAGGTAAAAAAATCTTGTTAGCAATTTTGTCTCAATAATAACTGTAATAAATTGATTATTTATTACGTGGAAAAGTAATAGTGCCATAAATATTTAGGAGCAATTGGTGATGAATAACCCAAATTTTGAGAATTACTACGGATTAGCAGATAAATTGGCAAAGGAGGGTGACTGGGAGGGGGCAATTGCTTGTTATCACAGAGTAATCGCCCTCAATCCTGACTCGCAATCAAAATGCTTTTTAGATGATTTGGAAGGGATAAATTTTCTGCGAATTAAGGCTAAAGAATTAGGTATTCTCCCCGGAAACAACGTTGAGGAAACCAGTGAAGGCTATTTAAGCTTGGAGGGCAATCAAGGCTTTGTGTTTTACGGGCCGTATATAGACATTCCCGATGGGTTGTACCGCGTTAGAGTTGGATTCAGTTTCCCAGAGAACAGTTTAGAGATGACTGAGGAAAAAGACTGTGATCGCAGTTTTAACTTTGATGTGGTGTCTCCTTGTCCTTATGTTTTATATGAAGCCAAGGTTGATAGCCATCAAACCTCTCTTGAATTTTACTTGGACTTTATTGAAGGTCACAGAACAGAATTTCGTTTCTTTTCTACCGGGTCAGCATTTTCAGTAAGCTGTATTGATATGACTCTTGTCTATCACCCAAAACCCAACACCAATGCTGCTTTTTTATACTACTTTCATTTGGGTTGCATCTTGCAATTAAAAAATCAACGGGAGAAGGCAAATCAAGCGTATCGTCGTGCTGTTGAATTTTCGCCAACAGGAGCAGTAATTGATGGTTTAATAACTGACCAATATGCCTTAACTCTCCCACCCGTAGCCGAAGAAGCTTACTTGAGTTTAGCTGTGCTTTTAGAACAACAGGAGAGGTGGGAAGAAGCGATCGCTTGCTACCGCAAGGTTTTGGAAGTTGCCCCCTACCAGTCCACAGCATCCTATAAATTATCAATTATCTTAGCAGCACAAGGTCTGTTAGATGAAGCTCTCGCCTGCTTCCAAAAAGCCCAGAAGCAACCCAGCGAGGCAGAAATTTATGAAAAAATTTGGAATGGTTTGAATCAACTGGCTCCTTGGCACGAGACTGATCTAGATGGTCAAGCTGAAATTAAATTGGAAGATGCCTCTACATACTTCACTCACACAACCAAATATACCGTGATGAAAATGGTATCTTTAAGTGACTTGAATGAATCAGAAAAAACGATTCTTGAAGAGGAAAAGTTTTCTTTAGCTAACTTGGAGTTAATCAAGCAAGACTCTCTAGCTTTAGAAGAGATTTATATCAATCAGTTTCAAGAATTAAAAGGTATAAAAATAGCAAAAAAAGTCACAAAAAAATCCAATTTCACATGGAATTTAATTAAAGCCACTAACGATTTTCAGCAAAGCGTAGTAGAAACAGGTTATATTTATTCAGTCTGCCCGTTTACAGGCAGGGTACTTAGGAGTGATCGTTCATTTTATATCCAATATGATTCTAGTGTACCGATATTAATTTATCAATTTCAAGGTACAGAAATATTTTACCTGATTGTGGGGACTTGGAGCGGTGGCAAGTTAGGTATTTATTTTCCTAGATTAGAGCTAGTAATCAACTTTTCTAATGAATGGAGTGTCTGGCTGAGTTCGGAAAATATAATTAATACATTTAAGGCTCATGCTGTTAGTTGTTGGCGACAATTCAAATCTTACATATCAAATGAAAAAACCAAAGAAGTTGTTGCTGTTGTCGGGAATGTCTCCAACTTGGGTCACTATTTCTGGAATCAAATTAGTGGACTTTATTATTTATATGAAAATGACATCTTGCAGAAAATAGATAAATTATTAATAGGAGGTAATGAATATTTTGACCTCAATGCGCTTTTTCCAGAAATTTCGCCAGAAAAACTTGTTCGCTTATCCGACAATAACAAATTTTTTAAATCTATATTAGAAAATAATTACTTTGTCGTTCAAGTGACCAACTCCTTAATCAAAGAGGATTTAGCTGCCCGAATTCATGGCGCTGCTGTCCATAAGTGCAGTCAGTCTTTTTTGCAAAATGTAGAAGCAGCTAAGAAACATTTCCCGTTGCTATGGATTAATCTTCGCAGCCATAATAAGGCTTGGATATCCCAAGTGGAAGGATATGCAAATATCATCACAAAAATATTTGATGATTATCCAGGTATGGCAGTTGTCTTTGATGGTTTTTCCACCGAGAAACCCTATATGGAGCAAATACAGGCTCTAATTTCTCCTAAGGTTAAGGTATACAATGCGCTTGAATGTCCTCTCCACGAAACAATCGTGTGGGCTAGTACGGTAGATACATACATAGCTGTTATTGGTTCTGGATTAACGTTGGTAACTTGGATCGCTAACAAGCCTGGAGTAGCCCACTCCGATCGTGGGCATTATTCGCAGTTGATTTTTTGGGTAGAGGTTCGTGAAAACTCTGTAGATCCAGTATTAGTGCCTGTTGATTCTATTATTGATGTCACTACTGGGGGGGGCTGGGAAAATTATGATTGTGATTGGAAAGTAATTTATGATCAGGTTATTAAAATAGTAAAAGATTTGGACAAGTCGCAGGAACAATCACAGTTAATTGAGAACGAGTTCACCCAAAAGGACTTGAGTCAATCACAACTACAACCAGTCACAAATCACCAGGAATATCTAAGATTAGATCTAGGCTGCGGCGGCAACAAAAAAACGGGAACGATTGGATTAGATTACTGTTATATTCCTGGTATTGTTGACCACGTACTTAATCTACAGACTGATACATTGCCATTTCCCGATCGCAGTGTTGAATATGTTCACTCCTCACATACGTTAGAACATTTGACTGACCCGATACATCTATTCCAAGAAGTTAGTCGTGTTTGCATAGATGGTGCTAAATTGGAATTATGGACCCCCTATGTTTGGCATAATTCAGCATTTATTTACGGACATACGAATTACTACCAAGAGGATAACTATATGCACCTCTGCGTTTGGTTTGCAAACTTGTGGTCGGTGTCGCTTGGTGCTAGGTGGTATCTCAAGGAAATTGTATACGTTGTCCCCCCCCACATATTAATCGAACTTTACAAGCAAAAGATTCAGCTTGAATTTGCAATTCGATATTATAAAGGTGTTGTCCAAGAGTTTGGTGCTATTATCGAAGTCCGCCATGAGGACAAAGAACAAACGGTTTACCCTCAACTCAGCTTTACTACTAGCCGCCAAGGTCAGCGCTACTTGCTCCAGTCAGTTTCGGAAATAGTTGAACAACAAGAACTCCTCGAAGCAATCAGTTGGTTTTCTGCTCCCTCAAATTGAAATTTGAGGCGGACAATTAATTGAAGTGTCCATTGCAATTATTTTCTGGATGAGTCAGGATCTATTGTGGCAAGGAGTTTTATTTTTTATTCGGGTTTTGGGATTGCCTTGCTTTTGAAACAGCAGTTGTCAATTAGTTATTGACAATTGCTGCTCATCCAAAACAAGTTCATATTACTCTTATTTTGCTTTAACAGTTTTTCGGAGAATCATAATCATTTCCCCAGAGTTTTCTTGGAATAGTTCTATTTCAAAACTAGAAGATAGGTTTCGTTGACCGTATGCGAGCATTTCAGGGAAAGTCTCTGATGTCCAGACGTGGAAATGAATGCTGTAATCTATGTCAAGTAGAATCTGCATCCGCGCAGCCACCTGTTCTTCAGGAGTTTTGTCAACTAGCCTGACATATTCCTCGTAATGACCTAGCTTAGACCATTCCGGCCCTTCTTTGTAGTCCCGAATTAGGTGGTCGAGGGAAGTCAGGGGTCTATCGATGTCAAATGTATAGCGTTTGTCTGGTACGCCCATATACACAAGTCCTCCCGGTTTAATAACTCTCAAAAAGTTTTCCAGAGCACCGATCGGATTTTGACAGTGTTCTATCATGTGATTGGCAATGACAAAATCCCAAGAGTTGTCAGCGATGGATGACAGAGTTTCACCATTATCTACAATGTCCGCTTCTACTAGATTTACCGTCGCTAACTCGGGGTACTGCTTCCTCAAATCGGTTACAGACATTCGATCTACGTAATGAACCTTCACGCTCTCTGGAACTTGCAAAGGAGCATGAAGGGCTCCTACTTCTATTCCCTCGCCTTTGAGGTATTGAAAAGCAATGTCTCTTCGTACTTGCTGAAAATCCACAGTTAACCTCTCTGATTAAAAATTTGTTCGATTTCGATCGACCTTAAGTTACTCTTTTTTCTGTACTCAGTCTAGCTCTTTGCTCTGATGCTCAGGTTGGGCTTTGACTCAACGGTACAAGGGTACAGCCCGATCGACCTTTCTAGTTTACCCGATCGCCCGTGTTGGTGGATCGCTTGAGTGCGATCGTCTTCGTGTGTTGATTTTTCGGGTAATCTCTATTGTTAAGCTCGATGGCTTAGGGCAAGGGGGCGATCGCCTGTCTATAATACCTGGTGCGTGCGGGAACATCCTCAGAGGCCTGAAGTCTGATATCCTTGGGAAGGCAACGGCTTGAGTTCATTGCGGGCGAGCGGGCAAAAATTTCCCCTATATTTTGGTAAACTCCTCAAAAAGCTTTGTGGCAGTCGCTTGTCTCCGGGCAACTGGGAACTCTAAATTACGTTTTAATCCCGCCTACCTACTTAGAATGGTTTTTGTATCTATCAAAATTGATGCTAGGAGTATATAACTAAATGGCTTTACAGATAAATATTCTGGAAGATTCTATCTTGTTGATGTCGCCACGTCGTCTTAAGCTATCTGCGTGGTTTGAGCATATTCCGTTTGCTTTTTTCTTGATAGAGGTTCTAAAACCAGAAATTTTTGTCGAACTTGGTACTCATTACGGGGTCTCCTATTGTGCTTTTTGCCAAGCAGTATTAGAACTGAATCTAAATACCACTTGTTATGCAATTGATTCGTGGGAAGGCGATCCCCAGACAGGTTATTATGCTTCTGAAGTTTTGGCAGATCTCCGAGAGCATCATGAACCATTATATGGTAGTTTTTCTTGTTTAATTCAAACTAAATTTGACCAAGCCTTGCAAAATTTTAAGGATGGAACAATAGATTTGCTCCATATTGATGGCTATCACACTTACGAGGCTGTGAAGCATGACTTTGAAGTATGGCTTCCTAAAATGAGTAATAAAGGAGTTATTATATTTCATGACATTAATGTTCGAGAACGCGACTTTGGAGTTTGGCAATTGTGGAATGAACTTAAGTGCCAGTACCATAACTTTGAGTTTGTGCATGGTCACGGACTGGGCGTTTTAGCTGTAGGAATGGATCAGCCCGATAATTTTAAAGAATTATTGAATGCCTCGGGATACGAGGCAACGAAAATTCGCAATTTTTTTTCGAGAGTCGGATATGGGTGGAAAGTGGGATTTTCTCACTCGCAAAATCAAGAGGAATTAGCTCAGTCACAAAAACGGTTGCGAACCACTCAAGGGGAGTTAGAACAATCCCAAGCTCAATTGCATCAGACTCAGGAGGAATTGGAAGACTCCCAAACTCAACTGCATCAAACGCAGGGAGAATTGGCATACTCAAAATCTCAACTGCACCAAACTCAGACCGAATTGCATCAAACTCAGGGGGAATTGCATCAGACTCAGGTGGAATTTAAAAGATCGCAGTCTCAACTGCACCAGACTCAGGGGGAATTGGAACACTCCCAAACTCAACTGCATCAAATTCAGGCGGAATTAGAAAACTCCCAAACTCAACTGCATCAAACTCAAACGGAATTAGAAAACTCAAAATCTCAACTACATCAAACTCAGGGGGAATTGCATCAGACTCAGGTGGAATTTAAAAGATCGCAGTCTCAACTGCATCAAACTCAGGGGGAATTGGAAAACTCCCAAACTCAATTGCATCAGACTCAGGGGGAATTAGAAAACTCCCAAACTCAATTGCATCAGACTCAAACGGAATTGGAAAACTCCCAAACTCAATTGCATCAGACTCAAACGGAATTGGAAAACTCCCAAACTCAACTGCATCAGACTCAAGCGGAATTGGAAAACTCCCAAACTCAACTGCATCAGACTCAAGCGGAATTGGAAAACTCCCAAACTCAACTGCATCAGACTCAAACGGAATTAAAGAGATCGCAGTCTCAACTCGATCAGACGCAGGAAGAATTGGCGGAATCGCACTCTCAAGTTTACCAAAGCCAGAGAGAATTAGAACAGTCACAGATACAACTGCATCAAACCGAGGCTTTATTAGAACAGTCACAGATACAACTGCATCAAACCGAGGCTTTATTAGAACAGTCGCAGACTCAACTGCATCAGAAGCAAGAGGAATGGAACCGATTGCAGACGCAACTTTATCAAATTCAGGAAAAATTAGAACTATCTCAGACGCAACAGCATCAAATCGAGGCAAAAGTGCAACAATTTCAGATGCAACTTCATCAAACTCAAGAGCAATTGCAACAGTCTCAGACTCAACTTCATCAAACTCAAGAGCAATTGCAACAGTCCGAGATACAACTTCATCAAACTCAAAAGCAATTGCAACAGTCCGAGATACAACTGCATCAGACTCAAGGAGAATTTGAACTATCCCAGTTTCAGCAAGCTTTAGGCAACGATAAAGATGGACAAGACCAGATGCAGTACAGACTTTTTGTGTGGGAGGCGTGTCGCGCTTATCACAATAACGCTTTGACTAAGATGCAGGAGTGCTTGCAGCAATCTTTAAAATATACGCCTTTTTCAGGAACCCAAACCGTTAATGACTGGTTAGAGAGTTTGGCTAAGTTTTCCTCAGAAAAAGGTTGTGAATTTGATACCTATTCGCTGACTAACTCAGAAGAGTGGAAACAATTAATGGGTCGAGCCGTTAGGATTAAGCCAATACTAGGCCGAAGTCGATTTGTGGAACAGGCCTAGAATAAAACTTCAGGTGAATGGCACCTTAGTCACCCAGTAGAGCCTTTTCTAATTTTTGGTAATACTGGGTAAAAAAACTAGGATCGAGTTCTATAGCCTTCAAGCAAGAAGCAACAGCTTCACGATTGCGAGCTTGTTTGGCTAAAACTTTGGCTAAATTGTGGTGAGACCAAGCAAAATTAGCATCAACCTCAATAGCTTGGCGGTATGAACTAATAGCTTCTTCAAGATTGCCCTTGGCGGCCAGGGCATCCCCTAAGTTGTGGTGAGACCATACAAAGTTTGGGTTCAGCTCAATAGCTTGATTGTAGGCCGTGATAGCTTCCTCAAAAAAAGTTTTTTCTTGAAAGACATCCCCTAAATTATGGTGAGACCCAAAGTAGTTTGGCTCAATATAGATAGCTCTTTGGTAAGCGACAATAGCCTGATCTAGATTACCTTGTTTTTGCAGAGCTTCCCCTAACTTGTGGTAAATTTGAGCATCCTCTGGGTTAAGTTCAACAGCCTGGCGATACGACGCGATCGCATCTTCTAGAGCATTGTTTTTTACAAAAGCTTCTCCTAACTTCTGGTGGATTTCAATATCATCGGATTTAACTGCAACTGCCTTTTGATAACAAGCGATTGCCTCATCTACCCGATTTTGCTCTAACAAAATATTCCCTAATGGTATGTATAATTCATACTCGTCTGGCTTAATCTCCAGCATCTTTTGGTAAGTCTCCACATTCCTTGGGTTAAGTTCGATCGCCTTGCGATAACACTTTATCGCCTCATCTAAATCTGACTGAACTTGTTGTGTAAGAGACTGGGTACAAAATCGCTGTTGTAGAGCATCTCCTAAATGATAATAAACCACATCCGAGTTGGGGGCTAGCTCAATAGCTTTGCGATAGAAGTCGATCGCTTCCTCCCAACGCTGAAGTTGAGCCAGAGCATATCCTAAATGGTCTTGAGATTCAAGAGAGTTTGGTTCAATCTCGACAGACTTCCGGTACTCAGCTACAGCTTCGTGCCACCTTTGCTGTGTCGCCAAGGCATCGCCTAAATGAAAGTATAGGGTAGCAACGTTGGGGGCAAGAGCGATCGCTTTCCGATAACAAGCGATCGCCTCCTCCCACCGCTGCATCAACGCTAAGGTATGCGCCAAATAATGATGCACGATCGCCGAACCCGGTTCCAACTCAGTCGCCTTCGTGTAAGCCGCGATCGCCTCCTCCCATTTACCTTGTGCCACTAAAGCCGTTCCCAATTTATAGTAAGGCCAATGCAACTCAGGCTCCAACTCAATCGCCTTTCGGTAATAACCCACCGCTTCTGCTAATTCATTCTTGCCTTGCAAAGCTTCTGCCAACTTCAGGTACAAATCTCCCTTGCCCGGATTCAGCTCGATCGCCCTTCGCAAGCAATCAATCCCTTCATCAACCCGTCCCAATCTTGCCAAAGCCTCCCACAAATTTTGGTAAGGCAAAGCCGATTCTGAGTCAAGTTCGATCGCTTTTCGCAAACAACTTACAGATTCATCCAGTTGACCTTGCAAACACAAACCCTTACCCAGGCTGTTATAAAACTCATAAAAATCTGGATATATCTCCACAGCTTTGCGGTACGCAGCCACGGCCTCATCGAGATTCCCCTGCTGTTCCAAAACCTCCCCTAAATTGTGCCAATACCAGGCAGAACTCGGGTTGAGTTCGCAGGCCCTGCGGTAGCTTTTCTCAGCGCCATCCCACTGCCCCAATTTCGCCAAAACTTCACCCAAATTGTGGTGATACCAGGAAAAATCTGGGTTGAGTTCAGTACACCGCTGGTAGGCGCCGGCGGCTTCCTCTAATTTATCAGACTGTTTCAGAAGGTTGCCTCTGTGAAAATAATTTGAAGCAGTCTCTTCATGCACTTGTAATGAGTTATTCATGTTTAGCAAGTTATTGTGTACTTGACTTTTTGGTCGGCCTGGTCTTATGCTCTAATGCTGAAATCCTGACGATCCCTAGTTAAATGCGGGCTATAACAAGGATCGTTTTCAATAAATTTTTGCCATCTTTTTCCTAGAGTATCTGCCTCTTTTTGCAACCGCGCCTTTTTTTCCGCCGTATCTTCGTAACCACGACTTTTTGATTCGTGGTGGTAGAGAGAAACATGAGGCACGTAAATATTTTGATAGCCTTGCTCAACCATTTTCAAGCATAAATCCACATCATTATAGGCAACTGCTAGTTCCTCATCAAATCCCCCCACACTCTCAAATACCTCACGGCGGCACATCAAACACGCGCCTGTCACCGCTGACAGATTGTTCATCCCCACCACATTGCTGAAATATCCAGGGAAGTTAGCGGGAAAACCGAGGTATATGTGGCCGGCAACGCCGCCAACTCCAAGCACAACTCCAACGTGTTGGATTGTGTTGTCAGCATATAGCAACTTAACTCCCACAGCGCCGATAGAAGACCTTTGAGCTTGCTCCACCATCGCGTCGAGCCAATCGGGAGTAATCACCTCTGTATCATTATTCAAAAATAACAAATAATCTCCCTGCGCTTTGCTAACCCCGTAGTTATTAATCTTAGAAAAATTGAAGGGAACGTCGAACGGGTAACAGGTAAATCTATGGGGTTCCTTCGCTGTCCATTTAGCAATTACTTGAGCCGTCTCTAACTCTGTGCTACCGTTGTCGATAACTATAACTTCATAATTTGGGTACAGACTCTTAGTGAAGATAGATTCTAGGCATTTATCTAAAATGTTGCCGAGATTGCGTGTAGGAATAATGATGCTTACCAGCTTGTAGTCAGCGATTTTGTAGCGGACGATGTAGTGTCCTAAATAGTCCGGCACTCCCTCCACCTTGCCCGGTTCCCCCCTCCTTTCAATAGCTTCTTGCAGAGTTTTCATTGAGGCTTCATAAGCATAAGGCTTTGCCTCCGAACTGCTAGCAGTCGAACCAGAGTGCATTCGCCAGTGATAGAGGACTTTTGGAATGTGATAAATGTTGTTAGTTTTTTCTGTAAACCTCAAAACCAAATCATAATCCTGAGCACCTTCAAAACCCGCTCTAAAACCTTCAATTTCGTTGATAATCGATCGCCTGTAAGTCCCCAAATGGCAAGTGTACATCCGAGACAGGAACGAGTCGGGACACCAATCAGGCTTGAAATACGGCCCCATGAGCTTCTCATCAGCAGTCAGCTTATCTTCATCGGAATATATCATGTCCGCTTCTGGATGGCTGTTCAACATCAACGCCACTTCATACAGCGCATCTGGCGTCAGCAAGTCGTCGTGATCTAGGAGCGAAACAAACTCCCCTTCTGCAGCCTCCAATGCTGAATTAGATGCGCGGGAAATATGACCGTTTTCGGTTCTATAAACAACTTTGATTCGACCATCTTTATCCGCATACTCGGACAAAATTTTCTTGACGTGAGGAGCAGTGGAAGCATCGTCAGCAATGCACAATTCCCAGTAAGGATAGACTTGATTCCGAACTGAGTCTATCGCCTCCCTCAGAAAATTTTCCGGCGTGTTGTACACTGGTACAATCACGCTGATCAGAGGCTTGTAATTCAACAATTTTACTGTTTCAGCCATCTGCCGCAAGTCTGCTTCTCTAGGGCAATTCTGAGCCCGCCACCTGCTATAAGCATCTTGGCTTTGCAGTAGCCCTTCCCGCAAAACATCCAAGTCTAGAGGAAATAATTGAGGATTGAGTTCATTAGCTCTCTGGTAGTAACCTAGCGCTTCATAGAGCTTATTCTGTTGGTTTAATACTCGCCCCAAATTGTAGTTAGCCCACGCAAAGTTGGGATCGAGTTCAAGGGCTTTGCGATATGCGGTAGCGGCTTCTTCAAATTTTTCTTGCCGCAACAGAGTATCCCCTAAGTTGTGGTATGACCACGCAAAGCCTGGATTGTGTTCAATGGCCATCTGGTAAGAAGCTGCCGCTTCATCCAACTTGTACTTTTGCTGATAAAGGTCTCCTAAATTGTGGTGAGTTCCAAAGTAATTCGGGTTAACTTCTATCGCTTTTTTGTATGCGACAATAGCCTGATCTATTTTACCTTCTCCCTGAAGACTCTCGCCTAATTTGTGATAATCCACAGCATCCCCAGGAGTCCGATCACTCTTTTCCGCCGCTTTAGTTATTCCCTTTTTTTTTAATACTTCTTGTAACCGCTCAGAAATTGCCTTGTCATCAGGCCGAATCTGCAACGCCATCTGATAAAAGACGATCGCCCCATCCGACCAATTCTTCCGCACCAAAGCATCCGCCAACTCAACATAAAGGTCAGCATCATTCGGCGCAATCTCCAGCGCCTTGTGATACAACTGCACGTCATCACGATTCTCCTGAATCGCGCGCCTGTACAAACGCATCGCCTCCTTCAAATCCCACTGCGATCGCATCCTCAAAGCATCAGCCAACTTTTGCGAAAGCCACGGCAAATCCGCCTGAATTTCCGCAGCGCGGCGGTAAGCGGCGATCGACTCCTCCCACCGTTCCAGCTTCTCAAAAGCTGTTGCCATGTTGTAATAAGTCCACGGAAAATCTGGATTTAACTCGGCCGCGCGTCGGTAAACCTCGATCGCTTCCTCCCACCTTTCCATTTCTAGCAGCGCGTCGCCCAACTTGCTCTGCGACCAGAAGAAATTCGGATTAACTTCGTTAGCACGCCGGTAGGCAACAACTGCCTCATCCCACCGTTCCAAATTGACCAGCGCTTCTGCTAAATTGTTGTGCGCCCAAAAATGGTCGGGATTGAGTTCGATCGACCTTTGGTAAGCCGAAATAGCCTCATCCCACCTTCCCAGTTTAATCAGGGCGTCTGCTAAATAGTTGTGCGACCAACTGAAATCTGGATTTAATTCTGTTGCTTTGCGGTAAGACTCTACAGCTTCTTCCCACCGTTCCAACTTCAGCAGCACATCTGCTAAATTGTTGTGAGACCAGCTAAAATCTGGATTTAATTCTATAGCCTTGCGGTAAGCATTTACAGATTCTTCCCACCGTTCCAACTTAACCAGCGACTCAGCTAAATTGTTGTGCGACCAAGAAAGATCTGGATTGTTTCTAATAGCATTAGTGTAAGCATCTACCGCCGCTTCCCACTGTTCTTGACCCTTAAGAATTTCGCCCAATTCGTGATAAGCTGCGCCAGCATTTGGGTTCAACTCTACCGCGCGTCGGTAACACTCAATTCCCTTATCTACCTTACCTTGCTCGATCAAAGTTTTGGCTAAATTCTCGTGTTCCTCAGCGGTGCCGGATTTGGGGTCGAGCGCAAATGCTCGATACCAAGCCTCAGCCGCCTCCTCGGACTTGCCTAACTGACTTAACAGTTTCGCAAAATTGCGGAAAGCACCTGCAAAATCAGGTTTCAGGGCGATCGCCTTTTCGTAAGCAGAAACCGCTTGCTGCCACTGTTCTTGCTGCGCGCAAATGCTGCCGTAATTAGCGTATGCTTCGGCAAAATTTGGGTTAATTTCTATTGCTTTGACATAGCAACTTTTAGCTTCATCAATTTTGCCACCAGCTTGCAGGGCGTTGCCCAGCATTTTGTAAAGCGGTGCTTCCGGCTTAATTTGCAGCGCCTTCTTGCAAGCTGCGATCGCCTGTTCCAATTTGCCTTGAGCAAAATAGCCTTCTGCCAGTATTTTGTATGCTTCTGGATCTTCTATATTAATTGTAGAATTAACTGGCTGCTGCACTGGCTGCTGCACTGGCTGCTGCACTGGCTGCTGCACTGGCTGCTTGACTGCCGTTGCTGCTGGCTGCTGCTGCTTAACTGCACCGTTTTTCGCAGTGGCACCCGCCAAAGTTTGCTGTCCCTCGCTGCCATTTCTCGCATGAGCTGCGTTCAGTTCAATAGCTTTGCGATAATATGCTGTCGCTTCCTCTAACTTGCCTTGTTTTTTTAGCGCTTCGCCCAATTTTTGGTAAGCAGTCGCCACATTAGGATTTAATTTTATGGCGCGATCGTAACAAGCGATCGCTTCGGGGTATTTTTCCTGCCGAAAAAAAGCGTCGCCCATATTCAAGTGTTCCCCAGGCGCTACTTTTTCCGGTTCCAAACTAAATGCTTGATACCAGCACTGCTGGGCTTCTTCCGGTTTGCTAATTTGTCCGAATACTTTTGCTAAATTCCGGTACACTCCCGCGAAATTCGGCTTAATAGCGATCGCCTTTTGATAAAATCCGATCGCCTCCTGCCATTTTTGCTGCTGCGCGCCAAGGCTGCCCAAATTCGCGTATACTTCCGCAAAATTCGGTTCTATTTCAATCGCTTTAGCGTACCAGTGCCGCGCCTCTTCCATCCTGCCTTGAGCTTGCAGCGCGTTGCCCAAAGTCTTGTAAGCCGGTGCAAAATTAGGGTGAATCTTCAAAGCTTGCTCGCAGGATGCGATCGCTTCTTCTATTTTTCCTTGGGATAAGTATGTTTCTCCCTGTTGGTTAAATTGAACCGCTGTTGATTCTGTATTCACTGTTGATGGCATATGGGCGGCGGCTCCAGAGGCAGGAATTAAATAAGGTAGTCTAAACGTTTCACAATTATACTCGCGTTTGACACTAAGAGTAGCGGGCTTGTTCCCCTAATTCTTAATTTTTTTGATTCCCGCTGCTGGCGAGGAACCGGGATTCTCGGCTGATTTTTTGATTTTACGGCTAAATATGTAAGAATCAGTACGGTTTATGGCAGATTTGCGCGCCCGTCGCGACTTTTGTAGCTTCTGGTCGAGCGCCGGTTTTGTAAAGCAAAGTAAACAATGCCGGTTCTTGCTTGTGGGAGGCTTTGTTGTGGACTGGGCAAGGGAGTCCACCTAAAAAATATTACAAACTGCCCAAAATCGGCGCTCGAACCCAAACGAGAATAGCCTTTTTAGCAAAAAACGATCGCCCTTTTGCGAGAAAGCGATCGCCCTTTTTTTCAACCATTAGTTAACAACTATTAGCAATTACTAATTAAGCTGCTGCGGCTGCGTCTTCTTCTGCGTCTTCTGCTTCAGAACCTGCTTGAATTCCCAGCACGGTAACAACCACCTGATCTGGTTCGCCGAGAGCTACCACTCCCGCAGGCAAAACTAATTCGTGAATGTGCAGCGCATCCCCTAACTTTAAATTAGAAATATCTACTTCAATTGCTTCAGGAATGCTGTCAGGTTTGCACTTAACTGCCAGTTGCGTCAGCACGGTATCCAAGATGCCGCCTTCTAACTTGACGCCGACAGCTTCGCCGACAAAATTCAGCGACACTTCAACTTCCAGGCTGTCTTGAGTTGCTACGGAGAAAAAGCTCAGGTGGTAAGGATAGCCTTTCCAAGGATGAACTTGAACTTCACGCAGCAAGGTTTTTCCGCTCCAAGAGAGGTCGGGAATGCTGAGGTCAATTAGGGTATTGTTGACTACGTGCTTTTTGAGCAGGTGTTCAACTGTTTTGGCTTTGATGGTAAGGGAAATAGATTCAGAGCCTTTGTGGCCGTAGAGGACGGCGGGAATCAATCCAGAGCGGCGGAGGGCGTTAGGTTTGCTGCCTTCTGCCCGCTTTTGACATTCTACTGCGAGTTCCATTTTATGACTTTCTGTTGATTGTTTTTACATTTTATCAAATTTATGCTACAGCGATCGAAGTTAATTAAATTCGCTGAATATTTGATAATAATAACTGGGAATTGGGAATTGGGAATTTGGCTATTCTCCGAATCTCGGTCTCTTCAACTCTCCCAATCTCCCCATCAATATTTCCCAATCTAAAATCTCAAACCTAAAATGGTTTGGCGGGATGACCGTCTGCTGAAAGCAAAGCGCGTTTCGGGCCGTGAATCGGGTCTTCTACAATAATAGTTTGGTCGCGGCTGGCACCGAGAGAAACAATTGCAATCGGCACTTCCATCAAGTCTGCCAAAAACTTTAGATAATCCAATGCTTGCGGCGGTAAATCTTCCAAATTCCGGCACTCTTCCGTAGATTGTTTCCAACCGGGAATGGTTTCGTAAATAGGTTTGCAGCGAGCAAAGATCCGGGAACTTTTCGGGAAATCAACACATCTTTCGCCGTCAATTTCGTAAGCAACGCAAACTTTTATTTCTTCTAATTCATCCAAAACATCTAGTTTGGTAATTGCCAGACAGTCAAGGCCGTTGATGCGGACTGCGTAGCGGCCGATTACCGCGTCGAACCAACCGCAGCGGCGTTTTCTGCCCGTTGTAGTGCCGAATTCTGCACCTCTCTCGCCCAAAATTGCGCCTATTCCATCTACCATTTCGGTAGGGAAGGGGCCTTCTCCGACGCGGGTTGTATAAGCTTTTGCTACGCCAATTACGCGATCGATCGCTGTTGGGCCGACTCCCGTTCCCACACAAGCCCCACCAGCGATGGGATTGCTCGAAGTAACGTAAGGATAAGTGCCGTGGTCTAAGTCTAATAAAGTGCCTTGCGCGCCTTCAAACAGAATATTTTTCCGCTTGTGAATTCCCTCATAAATTTTCAGGGAACTATCTACTACGTGCGGTCGCAAACGTTCCGCATAAACTCGATATTCATCAATTACATCTTGCGGATTTAAAGGCGGCAAATTGTAGAGTTTTTCGAGAAGGACATTTTTACAATTAATCGTCCATTCCAGTTGTTCTTGCAACCCTTCCAAGTCCATTAAATCGAGCATCCGAATGCCAGTGCGTTCGGACTTGTCGGCGTAAGTAGGGCCAATTCCGCGTCCCGTCGTCCCGATTTTATAATTTCCCCGCTGCGTTTCCGATGCTACATCAATTAATCGATGATAGGGCATCGTTACGTGAGCAGTTTCCGAAATCATCAGCGAGGCCGTCGAAATATTCAGTGCCTCTAGCTGGTCTAACTCTGCAATTAAAACTTTGGGGTCGATGACCGTACCGCAGCCGATAATACACTCTTTATCAGGGTAGAGAATCCCAGACGGAATTAAGTGCAGCTTGAAAGTCTGACCGTTAACTACCACGGTATGACCCGCGTTGACGCCCCCTTGGTAGCGGACAACGATATCTGCGGATTTGCTGAGCAAATCGGTAATTTTGCCTTTTCCTTCATCGCCCCACTGGGCGCCGATCACAACTACGTTAGCCAAGGGTTTCTCGCGTTCAGTTCAGGTTGACACAATCTCCGATTATCTATGAATGCGTCCCAAATGTCAATCAATTTTAAATTTTAGATTTTGGATTTGAGATTTGAGAGGCTACGCCACGGATACATCGGTTCACACGTCGATCGGACACGCAAATTAGTGAGAGCCGATCCACTGACGAGTCCGGGGGCAACACACCCAATTGCTTTCGGTCAAATTAATTTTTGTTACAATCGAGAAAATTGAGGCTTTTTTGCCATGACTTTACACGCTGAGTTGCACCGCCATCTGGGCGGTTCTGTCGTTCCTAGGGTGCTGTGGCGGTATTTCGATCGCCACAATGCTGAGATGGTTAATCGATTTCAAAAATACTCGGATTTTGAGGAATTTTACACTCGTCCGCGCAATACTCTCAATGAGTATTTGGAACTGCACACGCTGGTAGAAAGCGTTCAAACTGTTGAGACTTTGCCTTATTTTATCTATCGGTTGATGCGGGGCGCTTACGTGTTTGAAAATATGGCTTATTTGGAGTTGCGCTATACGCCTTATTTGCGGACTCCAGAACATTTGGAACAGTCA
This sequence comes from Microcoleus sp. B3-D7, assembly GCF_036705305.1. NCBI lineage: Bacteria > Bacillati > Cyanobacteriota > Cyanophyceae > Oscillatoriales > Microcoleaceae > Microcoleus > Microcoleus sp. B3-D7. The sequence continues at coordinate 168,674 of NZ_JAUBUE010000005.1, forward strand.
GAACGCATTGATTTGATGGCAGAAATTGTAAAGGTTGTGGGCAAGGCAAGTCAAATTAGCGATTGTCCGATTGTTACCAGCCAAATTTTGTGTATGCACTCGCGTTTGCCTTATGAAGTGAATCGGGCGATCGTAGATTTGGCGGCCGGGATGCGAGAATATGTTTGCGCGATCGATATAGCTGGGGGCGATGATTGTATTGGCGAGCGTTTGGAGGAGTTTGTCGGATTGTACCAGTACGCGAGGTCGATCGGCATCAAAACTACCGGCCACCTCTACGAAACTACGTCTGGTTGTTATCCCGAACTTCTGCCTTATCTGATGCGTATCGGCCACGGGATTCAAATTCCCTTAAAATATCCCGAATTGCTGCCAGAAGTCGCGCGCAGGGGTCAATGCTTGGAAGTTTGCCCGACTACCTATCTAAAAACGGGGACGTTGCAGGATATGCGCGAATTGAAGGTTGTGTTTGATCGATGTTTTGAAGCTGGTGTCGATATTGCCATTTGCACCGACAACGCGGGATTGCACAACGTGCGACTGCCTTTCGAGTACGAGAATTTGTTAACTTTGGATATCATTGATTTTCGGCAGTTGCAAGCGTGTCAAGAAGCTGCTTTCCGCCATGCTTTCGCCTGGCCCTACGACGAGAGGCCTGTGAAAATGCTGACTGGTTTGTTGCAGCATGAGTCTGTCGCTGCGATCGTTAATTAAAGAATATCTATTTAATGGACCGCGAAGGCGCGAAGGAATAGAAAGAAGAAGATAGGTAGATGTTTTCAGGTAAAGACTCTACTTGGAAATGATAAAAACCTCTTTCTTCTCTTCCTTCGCGCTCTTTGCGTCTTCGCGGTTCATTTAAAAGAGATGTTTGTAAACTTATAATAAGTGTCAGGCGATCTCCAATCGGTAGCAAGTTATAGTTTGGAGGCAGAATCATCAATATAAAAAGATAAAAAAACGATGACAAATATGGACGCTTACTGGATGCCATTCACCGCAAACCGACAGTTTAAAGCCAATCCGCGAATATTGGTTTCGGCAAAAGATATGCACTTTACAAGCGATGATAACCGCTCAATTTTAGATGGTACTGCGGGGCTGTGGTGCGTGAATGCAGGACACGCCCGCGAGACAATTGCCGAAGCAGTTAAACAGCAGGTTTTGCGTTTGGATTACTCTCCGGCTTTTCAGATGGGACATCCGGGTGCTTTTGAATTAGCGGAACGTTTGGTGAAGATGATTCCGGGCAATTTCGATCGCGTTTTCTTTACTAACTCGGGTTCGGAATCTGTAGAAACTGCTTTAAAAATTGCCATTGCTTATCACCGGGTAAAAGGTGAAGGAACTCGCCAACGATTAATCGGCAGGGAACGCGGCTATCACGGCGTTGGTTTTGGGGGAATTTCAGTCGGCGGTATCGGTACAAACCGCAAGTTTTTTGGCAGTTTGCTCACGGGAGTCGATCATTTGCCTCACACTCACAATCTCGAACACAATGCTTTCAGCCGCAAACAACCGGAATGGGGAGCGCATTTGGCGGATGAATTGGAGCGGATTGTCGCTTTGCACGATGCGTCTAATATTGCAGCGGTAATTGTCGAGCCTGTGGCTGGTTCTACAGGGGTTTTGATTCCCCCGAAAGGTTATTTGGAGCGACTGCGGGCGATCTGCGACAAATACGGAATTCTGCTAATTTTTGATGAGGTTATTACCGGATTCGGGCGACTCGGCTCTAGTTTTGCTACGGAATATTTTGGGGTGGTTCCCGATATTGTGACGGCGGCAAAAGGGATAACTAACGGTACGGTGCCGATGGGGGCGGTGTTTGTGAAAGAAGGCATTTATGATGCTTTTATGAATGCTCCTGAAAATGCGATCGAGCTTTTTCACGGTTATACTTATTCTGGTCATCCTCTGGCTTGTGCGGCTGCTCTGGCGACGCTGGATATTTATGAGGAAGAAAGGCTGTTTGAACGAGCTGATAAGATGGCTGGTTATTGGGAAAATGCGGTGCATTCTTTGAATGGGGTGCGGCACGTAATTGATGTTCGGAATCTGGGACTTGTGGCGGGGATTGAGTTGGAATCTATTGCTGGAAAGCCGGGGAAACGGGCTTTTGATTGTTTTATTCAGTGCTATGAAAAAGGCTTGCTGATTCGCACGACTGGTGATATTATTGCTTTGTCGCCACCGCTGATAATTGAGAAAGAACATATCGACCGCATTGTGGAAATTTTGACAGGGGTTTTGCAGGAGATGGAGTGAGATTAAACTGAGATATTGCCCAATGATAAACAACAGGCAAGATGCCTGTTCCACAAAGAGTGAATTTATTGTGGGGGGGGAATTCTGCCCGCGATTAAACTCTCTCTTTGTACTTTTTTAAGAACAGGCAAGATGCCTGTTCCACAAAGAGTGAATTTATTGTGGGGTGGGCATCCTGCCCGCCCATAGAAGGCTTGTTGAAAATGGTTCAAAAAATTGAAAAGCGCTATAATAATTAACAACTAACGACGAATGACGAATAACTATGGTGCAATTAACTGCAAAAATCTCTGCTAACGAGTTAGCAAATTTGGCTGTAGATTTGATTCGGAAAACAGGTTGCGAGTACGGTGATGTACGTTTTTGCAGTTACCGAAGGCAGAATCTTTACGCGCGCGATCGCTCTTTAAGTCAACTGTCAGATAATGTAAGTTCCGGTTTTGGGGTGCGAGTGCTGCTAGACGGCGCTTGGGGGTTTGCCGCCAGTCACAGCAAAACGCCCGCAGAGGTTGCAAGAATAGTCGCTTTGGCTGTAGAAATCGCTAAAGGCAGCCGCTTAACTCAAAAGGAACCAGTGCGGTTAGTGCCTGTCGAAAAATATGTCGATACCTACATTACTCCCATCGCCATTGACCCTTTTTCTGTACCAGTTGCGGAGAAAGCTGAACTGCTGCTAAGTATCAACGAGAAGCTGCTAGCACACGGCGCACAAGGCATCAAAAAAGCTGATTCTTTTTTGCAGTCAAGCCGCGAAGACAAGGTTTTTGCTTCTACAGAAGGCTCGCTAATCGAACAAACAATCTATCGCAGCTATCCGGGTTTTAGCTGTACGGCAATTGCAGGCGGCGATGCCCAAAGTCGCAGTTACGAACGCCCGCCGCTTAATATCGGTTACGAACATATTAATCCCGATGATTTGTTGAGTCAAGTCGAAAGAGTTGCCGCCGAAGCTATTGAGAAAGTCCGCGCTCCGAAAATCCCTGCTGGTATTTGCAAATCCCTGATTCTTAAACCTACAAATTTGTTTTTGACAATCCACGAATCTGTCGGTCATCCAACTGAATTAGACCGGGTTTACGGCTACGAATCTAATTTTGCTGGCACGAGTTTTGCTACTACTGATAAGTTAAATAAACTGCAATACGCTGCACCTTGGGTGAATTTTAAGTGCGATCGCACTCAGCCAGGGGGCCGCGGTACAATGGGTTACGATGATGAGGGCGTAAAATCACAAGATTGGTACGTTGTCAAGGATGGGGTTTTAGTTGATTATCTCACTGACAGAGAGACGGCTTATCGCCTCGGACGCGGTAGCAGCAACGGTTCTGCTTACGCTGACAGTTGGTCGAGCGTGCCGATGGTCAGAATTCCCAATTTGGGATTGGAACCGGGCCCGGATGGCGGCAGCCATACTGCTACTTTGGCAGAGATGATTGCGGATACCGAAGACGGGATTTTAATCGACGGTATCGGTAGTTATTCAATCGACCAGCAGCGGCGCAATTTTCAATTCGGCGGCGATGCTTTTTGGAAGGTGGAAAAAGGTAAAGTTGTCGGTATGTTGAAGGATGTAACTTATCAGGCGATGACTACTGATTTCTGGAATCAAATAGATGCGCTCGGGCCGGCTTCGGAGCAGGTTCAGTGCGGTACTAATATGTGCGGAAAGGGCGAGCCGATGCAAGTTGCTCAGATGACTCATGCTTGTGTGCCGGTGCGAGTGAGGGATATTCAAATTGGGTAATAGGGCATGGGGCATGGGGCATCGGTTCTTAGTTATTAGTTAATTGCTAACAAGGCCCAATTCCCAATGTCCAATTCGCAATGCCCAATTCGCAATGCCCAATTCGCAATGCCTAATTACCAATCATGATTGTAACAACATCGTCCGCACTTTTAAGTGAACACCAAGCCTTATCTGTAGTAGAAAAAGCAGTCAAACTATCCAAAGCAGAGGAAGTATTTGTCAGTCTCTCTACTGGCGAGGAATCTCTTTCCCGCTTCTCGGAAAATCAAATCAGCCAAAATATTAGCAAAACTGTATTTAACCTGAGCATTACTAGCTATTTTGGCAAAAAAAGCGCCTCTGCCGCTGTTACAGAATTTGATGAAGATGCGATCGCCTCTGCAGTCAAGCGATCGGAAGAATTGGCCAGAATTGCGCCGGCAGACCCCGAATGGATGCCGCTGCTGCCGCCTCAAACCTACGATTTGCGATCGCCCGCCTTCGACGCAGCAACGGCAACTGTATCGCCTCTAGCGCGGGCGGAAATGGTGCAGCAAGCCTGCGCGAGATCATCCCAGGGGGGCGCTCATGGTTCGGGCACTTTGAGCACTGAGGCGTCGCTGTACGCGATCGCCTCGTCAACCGGACTCCGCGCCTGCAACCAGTCTACAAAGGCGGATTTCAGCTTTACTGCTCGCGTTGAAGACGGTTCTAGTTGGGCTCAGAGCACTGCTTGGAGTATCAACGAATTGCCGATCACCGACTTAGCAGAACAAGTGCTCGATCGGGCGATCGCATCTCGCAACCCCCGCCCCATCACTCCCGGCGTTTATCCGGTAATCCTTGACGGCGCTGCTTTTGCGGGCTTGCTACCGTGGGTGATTTGGGGGCTGGATGCGAGGGCGGCGGACGAGGGGCGATCGTTTATGTCGATCGCCGATTCAGAGGGAAAACCAGCGGGAAACCGCGCGGGGGAACAACTTTTTAGCCCGTTAGTGCAAGTGCAGCGCGATCCGGCTCATCCTTTGCTGCGATCGAATACTTTTTTCGGCGACGGATTGAGCAATAACTATTTGGAAATCATCAAAGATGGCGTCCCTCAAAGTTTGTCTTATTCCCGCTACTGGGCCGCACAAAAAGGCAAAGAGGCAAAAGGTGCTTATTACCCGATCGTAATGACAGGTTCCGACCAAAGTTTAGCAGATTTAGTTGCTCAAACCGAGCGAGGAATTTTCGTCAGTCGAGCTTGGTACGTTCGCTACGTGAATCCGAAAACATTGGAAGTAACGGGGATGACTCGCGATGGTACTTTTTGGATTGAGGATGGCAAAATTGCTTACCCGATTAAGAACCTGCGTTTCAATCAAGTTTTACCTGATATGTTGCGCGATGTGGATGCAGTTAGTGCGGTGAAGCGTTACGGCGGTAGTGTCGTACCCGGGGTGCGCGTGAAAGCTTTTAATTTCACGAGTATTACTGACAGTTTGTGATTTGCAAGGGTGAGGTGCGCGGAAACCCACCCGGAGGAGGTGGGTTTTTGTGTCGGTAAGGTAGATTGGATGCGGTTTCGGGCGATCGCCTGTTGACAAAGCTGTTCGGAAAATTAGTATTTTTTTAACCGAGGCATCTACCTTAAGGTAGAGTATTCTTTGTGAGGCTTAGGATTAAAACCAGCTACTATCTAATTTAGGGCGATCGAGAAAAAGCAATTACCAATTACCAATTATCAATGAATCAATATTTTGCTACAGTTGCGCGCGGTTTAGAAACTATTGCCGCCCAAGAATTAGAACGTTTAGGGGCTCAGGATGTCAAGCCAGATTTTACTGGGGTTTACTTTGCGGGTGATCGGGCTTTATTGTACCGCGTCAATCTTTGGTCGAGAACAATTTTTCGAGTGCTAATGCCGATCGCCGAATTCCGGTGTTACAACTCGGATATGCTCTACCGCGAAGTGCAGAAAATCCCTTGGGACGAATACTTAGATCCCGACAATACTTTAGCAGTAAACTGCACCGGTGGCAACGAAAATTTGAACCACACTCACTTTACAGCTTTGCAGGTCAAAAATGCGATCGCCGACCAACAGCGCCTTCAATTTAACAAGCGTTCTAATGTCGATGTAGAGCATCCCGATTTGCTAATTAACATTCACATTCATCAAGATAGAGCTATTTTAAGTTTAGACAGTTCTGGCGGCAGTTTGCACCGCCGGGGATATCGACCAGCGATGGGGCTTGCTCCCCTCAAAGAAACCCTAGCTGCGGCTTTGTTGGAGATGGCAGAATGGACGCCAGATTTGCCGTTTTTAGACCCGATGTGCGGTTCTGGAACTTTGCCTTTGGAAGCGACTTTAAAGGGATTGAATATTGCACCGGGATTGTTTCGAGAAAAGTTTGGATTTATGAGTTGGCGGGATTTTGACGAACCTTTGTGGGATAAATTGTGGGCCGAAGCTGAAAATAGTGAGTTACCGGAACTGAAAGAGGTGATTGCAGGGTGCGATCGCGATTCCGATATGTTAACTCAAGCTCGCACGAACGCGCAGCAAGCTGGTATTTCCGGTAAAATTCAGTTTGCTCAAACCGAGTTATCCCAATTGGAAGCACCAGCAGACAGAGGCGTTTTGATTTGCAATCCTCCCTACGGAGAGCGCCTGGGAGATGCTAGCGAATTGGGAGATTTGTACAAGATGTTGGGGGATATTTTCAAGAATCGTTTTAAAGGTTGGAATGCGTTTATTTTGACTGGAAATAAGGAGTTGGGTAAAAAAGTGGGACTCAGGACATCGCGGCGAATTCCGGTTTTTAATGGATCGATTCCGTGTACTTTGCTCAAGTATGAACTGTATTAGGAGATGGGAGCAGGGAAAATAGCGGTAATGAGCAAGCTACTACAAAAGTGGAGAAGCAAAAAAGCAGAAGATAGGTGACAAGGCAGAGAGAGGCACTAAGAGTAAAGGAAAAAAAGAATATCTGCCGAATTAAATGGCTCAACAATAATCAAATTCAAATGCCGACTGGGGAAATTATTTCACCTTGATATGAGGTATGTCACCGCTCATCCCTGCATCGGCAAAAAAGAAACGTGAGCTGAAACAATCTTCCACCCTTCCGGAAACTTGCGCCACATCTGACTTTGCCGCCCCAGTCGCACCACTCCATCCATTACACGGCGGAATTCCAGCGTCACAGCCGCCGTGTCTGCATCGAATGTCACGACTTTGAGGTTGAACATTTCTCGATCGACATTTACAGGCGATCGTCCTTTGCGAAAAGCCCTCACCTCATCGCTCCCGTAGAGGTTCTCCGTCACCCCAAACCGCACGACTTCCGGCGCATCCCAGAACAAATTATCGAGAGTTTCAATATCATTCGTACAAAGAGCTTTTTCGTATTTTAAATATAGTTCAGTTAACTCAGTCACCACAGCATAATCATTGATAACCGTCATAAATTTGAGATTTTAAAACTCTTAAATTTCACACGTTTTGTTTGCAATAAGGACTAAGTTCCTTATTGCAAACGCAACTAATTAGAGAAAATTAATGCTCTATTTTGAGCGAAATAATCTTGTCACCTTGGCGGATAGCATTGACGACTGACATATCCTCAGTTTTGCCAAAAGTTGTGTGAACTCCATCTAAATGAGACTGGGGAGAATGGCAAATAAAGAATTGGCTGCCACCCGTATCTTTACCTGCGTGAGCCATCGATAAAGTTCCTGCCAAATGTTTGTTCGAGTTGATTTCACACTTGATTTTGTAGCCGGGGCCGCCCGTTCCATTGCCTTTTGGACAGCCACCTTGAATCATAAAGTTAGGAATGACTCGGTGAAAAGCCAATCCATCGTAAAAACCTTTTTCCGCCAAGTCAACAAAATTCTTCACTGTGTTAGGCGCATCCGCATCGAACAATTCCAAATTGATTGTGCCTTTGTCGGTTTCCATTATAGCGCGGGTCATGATTTTTCCTTGCTTCCTAAAATGAGTGTGTTGCCTGCGTGTTAATTGCGGACTTCGCTTTTATAACGACAGGTTTCAAACTGTCGTTATATTGTGGCTTTCAGAAGTGTAGCATATTCCGGCAACTCTCATAGGACTTATGTGTGCTTTCTGAGGAAACCCGGTTTATTGCGAGATTTCGGGTTAGCAAAACCAATATTTTCCCAGACACCGGGTTTGTTACCCTCTGTCATATTTTAATTGTTGGTCACTTGCGGGTGATCGGGTTCTTCCTGAATATCGTTCATATTAAAAATGAAAGGAACCCGACTCGAACCTGCGCCCATAACCAGCACTTTTGGCATCTGAGCGCCGCCGCTTCTCCAAGCTTCGATCGCCTCTTTTTGCAGCACTAAATCGCCGCCTTGAGCCTTCAAAGTTTCAGCCAAAAGTCTTTGAGCTTCCGCCCTACCTTGAGCGCGGTTAATGTCAGCTTGAGCCTGCTGCTCTGCTTCCTGAGCCACATAAACAGCCCTTTGCGCCCGCTGTTCAGCAACCTGTTTCTCCTCAACCGCTTTTGCAAAATCTGTGGAGAATCGAATGTTAACAACGCTCGTATCGAGCACGATTACATCATACTTTGATAGCCTTTCCTTCAGCGCAGTATCAAAGTCTCGCTTCAGTTCACTTCTTTGAGTAATAGATTGTTCGGCGGTTCTCAGTGCAGCCGCTGTTTTAAATGCTTCTTGAGTCTGAGGAGCAATAATTTTTGAAACTATATTCTCCAAAGTTCCTTGAGTTCTTCTGATATCCACTATTTTCTCAGCATCGAGGCGAAAATTGATCGCAAAACTAGCATTTAAATCCTGGAGGTCTTTAGTAGCACTCTGGGCGGGAACTTCAAATTTTTGCACTGTTACATCGTACACATCTACCTTGGATATTAGCGGGGGTCTGAGGTGAAACCCCTCTAACAATGCTCCATCTGTGGCTTTTCCTAAAACGCTAACCACCCCTGCTTCGCCTGGATTGATAACGACGAAAGAGTTTAATCCGAGGAGTAGCACACTTACTAATATAATTCCAGCGATTGCTGATGATATGCTTTGGAAACTTTGACTTTTCAACTTACACGCTCCTTTGTGATAATTCCATTATAATGGTTAAATAGATTGGGTCGCCTCTAAAGTCTAAAATCTAAAATTACAATCTAAAATGGATGGGGTTGCCTCGGAAATCTCAAATATAAAATGGATGGGCTGATGCTCAAAATTGTTAAATATCCTAGAACTTATCACATCGAAGGTTCGCGTTTCCAACCAGGCGATGAAGACCTCGATAGCGTGCCATTTAGCGCCTTGATCGATCGCCCTCTAATTATAGAAGAAAAGGTAGACGGCGCTAATACAGGCATCAGCTTCGCACCAGACGGGCAAATGCTGCTGCAAAGTCGCGGTCACTATCTCACCGGCGGGCCGAGGGAAAAACATTTTAACTTATTCAAACAGTGGGCTTTCAGTCTCAGCGGGGCGCTGGGAGAAGTGCTGGGAAATCGCTACATTCTTTACGGCGAATGGCTTTATGCGAAACACACTGTTTTTTATGATTTTTTGCCGCACTATTTTATGGAATACGACGTGCTGGACTTAGAAACAAGTCAATTTCTGAGTACAGAATCCCGCCAGAAGTTGTTAAGCGGACTGCCGTTAGTGTCAGTTCCCGTGCTGTTTTCGGGAGTGCTGCAATCCCCCAAGCAAATGATGCAGTTTATGGAAAAATCTAATTTTATTCAACCTGGACATTTGGATCGGTTGCGTTTGTCCAGTCGAGAATTGGGATTAGATGAAGAACGGTGTTTGAAAGAGACTGACAAGAGCGATCGCATGGAGGGTCTGTACATTAAAGTCGAAGAAGATGGCATAGTAAAGGCGCGTTACAAATACGTGCGCGCCAGCTTTTTGACTGCTATTAAGAATGCCGAAGGACATTGGCTAAATCGCCCAATTATACCCAATATTCTGCGTCCAGGTGCAGATTTATTTAATTTCACAGGATTTATGTAATAGCTATAGTTATTATAAAAAACTGCGATTAAAAGCGCTCATACCTAAATTTTCGTCCCTCTCTAATAAACTAAAAAATAAAGGTGCAAATTCCGCACCTTACCATATTAACAAACAGGTGAAACGATGACAGCTATCTTATCACAATCCCCAACTTGGACTTTTCCCTTTTGTCCCGAACCGCCCGATTGGTTTCTGGATTGGGACAGCATTCAAAATCATTTCGATTGGATTAAAAACTTAAAAGGATGTCAGCAAGACCCGATTTACCACGCCGAAGGAGACGTTTTAATTCATACTAAAATGGTCTGCGAAGCATTAATATCTTCCACGAATTGGCGACAACTACCCGAAAAAGAACGATCGATACTTTTTGCCGCCGCTTTGCTGCACGATGTCGCTAAACCAGCCTTTACAAAAATAGAAGCCGACGGCAGAATTAGCTCAAAAGGTCACGCACGCCAAGGTGCGAGAATGGTCAGACAAATTTTATCCCAATTCGAGCCGCCTGTGCAGTTTGACATTCGCGAAACAGTTGTGGCGATCGTCCAATTCGGCAGTTTACCCATCTGGCTGATCGACAAACCCAACCCGCAGCAGTCTGTAATTAAAGTTAGTCAAGTTGTCCGCTGCGATTTTCTCGCACTTTTAGCCGAAGCAGACGTGCGCGGCCGACAGTGTAGCGACAGACAAGAATTGCTCGATAAAATAGAACTATTTCGGGAGTTTTGTCAAGAAAATAATTGTTTGGATTCTCCCCGACAATTCCCATCAGCACACAGCCGATTTATCTACTTCCGCAAAGACAACGCCAACCCCGATGCTGAAATGTTTGACGATACAAAATGCGAAGTTGTTTTGATGTCGGGATTGCCAGGAAGTGGCAAAGATTATTGGATTAGAGAAAACCTGCCCAATTTGCCTGTAATTTCCTTAGATGCGCTGAGGATGGAGATGAATATATCGCCCGAAAAAAACCAAAGTGAGGTTGTAGAAAGAGCCAAACAAAGAGCCAAGGAATATTTGCGATCGGGAACTTCTTTTGTGTGGAACGCCACGAATACAACCAAACAAATGCGCCAGCAATTAATTGATTTGTTTGCTGCTTACAAAGCGCGAATTCGCATTGTTTACATCGAAGTACCGATCGCAGAAATACAGGATCGCAACCGTTCCCGCACCGCCCCAGTCCCAGAAGCAGTGATTCAAAAATTAGCCGATCGCCTGGATATTCCAGATCGCACAGAAGCCCATCAAGTTGAGTGGATCGTAGCCGATCCCGCTACTTTAGGGGCGATGCCCCGCAGTTAGCCATATTACTTCAACGCGCTACCAACTCCTTTTTCCCTAAAATAGAGTCGTCATAATGCGCCAACAAATCAGCCGGGTGATCGTAAATTGCCGCAGCATTTGCCAGCGAAGCATCATCGAAACCTCCGCACCTAAAAGCAATTACTGGCACCCCGCACTTGCCCGCAGCTTCGATATCGTAAGGAGTATCAGCTAACATCACCGTCTGACTCGCTTCCATCTGCAATTTGCTCAAAGCAGCTTCCACAATATCCGGTTCCGGTTTAGAAGCTTCCGCATCACTCGATGTCGCCGCTTGCGCTTGATCCAATAAATCGTCAACTTGTGCAGCTTTCAGCAAACCGGAAAGTTCTTCGGTGGTAGCTGAAGTAGCAATAATTAGCCGCAATCCTTCTTTCTGCATTTTTAACAGCAAATCGCGCGAACCGGGGGTTGGAGAAAGTTCGGGAGCAAAGCGGTTAATAATCAGTTCTTTGCGCCGCTGTGCAATCTTTTTCCCGTCCCCTTCTTCGTCGGAAAGTCCTGATACCATTTTGGGTATAACTTTGTCGCCTCCCATACCAATTAGCGGGCGAATTTTATCGAACGGCACCTCGTAGCTGTAAGCCGCAAATGCCTCTACCCAAGCTTGAGCGTGGGCGTCATTGCTGAGCGTCAGAGTACCGTCAATATCGAGAATTACTGCTTGCAATTGCATAACTTATTTGCTGTTAGTTATTAGACTTTTTGCCAAAACTTGGTTTGTAGTAAGGACTAAAATACTTAACTAATTAATTAGCCAATTAGCGAGTAAATTTCTTACCACTAACCTTTGGTTAGTAGTAAGAACTTTAGTGTTTGTTAGGTTAGGAGTAAGCACTTTAGTCCTTAATTATTTAATTAGTCAATCGGGGACTGGCAAGCTTACTATTAACTTTTTGACGGGCTATTTCATTCCGGTGCCGTGCAATTTGGGTTCGGGCGGCGGCGGTACTGGTTCAGGCCCTAACGGTTGCGGATTGGCTACATATTCAAATTCGCCTTTGCCGTCCATTGATTTGCCTTTCGCCCAGCGTCCCTCGCTACTTTCGGAACCTTCAGAATGATTCCAAAACTGATAAGCAAATTCTGATTTTTCCAACTCCTGCGGGAAGGAACTCGGAACGGGTGTTGTTTCCATTCCCGAACTTTCTAAATCTTCGATCGCCGCCAGCCACAAATTTTGGTGCATCGTGTCGCGGGCGATCATAAAACTCAGGGTGTCTTTCACGCCCGGATCGTCTGACATTTCATACATCCGCACAGCCTGCAATCTTCCTTGCGATTCGGCGTGCAAATTCGAGCGAAAATCTGCTAAAAGATTGCCGCTAGCAACGATATAACGGCCGTTCCAGGGATACCCTACGCTGTCGCTAGGAAGTGCGCCCAAACCAGATACAATTGCGTGCTGCGGGTTCATGCTGGCGGCGATCGCATCTCGCGGGCTGTTTCCTCCCATCACAGCACCCACCACAGCATCTTTGAAACCTTCTTCTTGCATAGATACAGGAGCTTTATCTAACAAGTGAGCAATCATAGTTGCTAGCATCTCGATATGCCCGATTTCTTCTGTACCGACATCAAGCAACATATCGCGATATTTTGCTGGGCCTCGGCAGTTCCAACCTTGAAATAGATACTGCATCATCACGGTCATTTCGCCAAATGTACCGCCAATTAGTTCTTGTATTTTCTTGGCGTAAACGGCATCTGGCTTTTCTGGTCTTTTGTAATACTGTAGTGGCTTCTTATGGTAAAACATGGGGAATTCCTCCCAGGCTGTTTTGAACAAGTTTCATTATTTGTAACGCTGCCAACGATCGAGGGGAATCAGCTTTTAGTCATAAAGAAATTAAATCAAGCCCGGTTATCTTTATCACTTTAGTTTAATGCGGTTTCTCGCGGTGGCGAACTAAGACTCTCTTAAATTTGGTCGATCGTACATTCTATTTAAACAAACACAGCGCTGTGTCCTCCGGGTGTCAAAAAACACGTCAAAACCGCACTCCTGCAGGGGTTTTAACCCCTATCGGAGAGCGGTTTCTTGGGTTGAGCGGACACCTATGTGCTGTGTCCATCCCCCTAGCTTCGAGTCCCCCCCTTCTTAAGCGGGATGGGGAGAATCAGGGGAATCAATGAGTTTGATAATTTTCCTCAGTCCAACAGCGCGGCAGAGTTTCACCGGAAGGAAAGACTAAATTACTTTTTGGAAAAGTTGCTGTCTCTTGCTCTTCTTGACCAGCTTGATTTTTTCCAGGCACTTCATTTTTTGTAGGGCTGATTAAAGCCTCTACATCGAGGATTTCAATCAAGTCGCCTGATTCTTTTTCTTGTAAAAGCATAGTTTTTCCGTGAAGGGTAAATGCGAGTTAGGGTTTGAGGACAACTTTGATGCAGTTATCTTTTTTGTTTTTGAAAATGTCGTAGCCGTGGGGCGCTTCATCCAATTTCATTCGGTGTGTAATTACGAATGACGGATCAATTTCGCCTTTTTGAACGCGATCGAGCAAAGGCCGCAAATAGCGGTGAACGTGCGTCTGTCCCATTTTCATGGTCAAGCCTTTGTTGAAAGCTGCACCTAATGGCACTTTGTCAACGAAGCCGCCGTAAACGCCGGGAATTGACACTGTGCCACCCTTGCGACACGCGACGATCGCTTGTCGCAGGGCCGTAGGTCGATCGCTCTCCAACCGCACGGCTTGCTTGGCTTTGTCGTACAAAGCGTCGAGACCGGTGCCGTGGGCTTCCATCCCCACCGCGTCGATGCAAGAGTCTGGTCCGCGTCCCCCCGTCATTTCGGTGACTGCTTCCCCGGCGTCGATTTCTTCGTAGTTGATGATTTCAGCTTTGGCCGCGGCAGCCATTTGCAAGCGTTCCGGTATGCGGTCGATCGCAATTACTCGCTCGGCCCCCAGCATAAACGCGCTTCTGATCGCAAATTGTCCGACTGGCCCGCATCCCCAAACAGCTACAGTATCCCCCGGCTGAATGTCGCAGTTTTCGGCCGCCATGTAACCGGTAGGAAAGATATCGGTGAGGAACAATACTTGTTCGTCAGAAAGTCCGTCGGGAATTTTTAAAGGGCCGACATCTGCAAACGGAACTCGTGCGTATTCTGCTTGTCCGCCTGCATAGCCGCCCGTTAAATGCGAGTAGCCAAACAGTCCTGCCGGCGAATGACCGAACATTTTTTCAGCCAGCCCAGCATTGGGGTTGGAGTTGTCGCACAGCGACCACAAATCGCGGTTGCAAAAAAAGCAACTGCCGCAAGAAATAGTAAAAGGAATGACGACGCGATCGCCCTTTTTTAAGTTCTTGACTTGGCTGCCGAGTTCGACTACTTCCCCCATGAATTCGTGCCCCATGATGTCGCCCGATTGCATTGTCGGGATGAAGCCATCTAAGAGGTGCAAATCCGAGCCGCAGATTGCTGTAGACGTGATTTTAACTATTGCATCGCGCGGGTTGATAATTGTTGGGTCTGGTACATTATCAACGCGCACATCATTTGCTCCGTGCCAGCAAAGAGCTTTCATTATTTTTTTCCTCTAGTTAACTACTAGCTAGCAAATTTTTGATTCTAAATCTTACCTTTACTAAGCTGAGAAATTACTCGCTTGGATGTTTTTAATTTTAAGCTTATAAAATATATATTCTCTCTATCCGAGGTATAAGTTATAAATCTATCTTCCGGCTGTTTTCAATACCAAAAATGTAAAATTTATGCCCCTAAAGTGCGGGAAATTTTACATTCTTCCGTTAACCGCCAACAGTTATAGCAACCGCGCCCGACGGTTAGGACATTCTTAATTGCTAAAATCCTTAGGGAAGATTGCAACTTCGGTCTTCGTTCAACATCTGCAAGAACAGCTAATAACGAGATGGATGAGGTTGTTTTTGTCGATTGGCGATCGCTTTTATCTCACAACAAATAAAGCTTCTCACTTAATCTCACTAAAGCCCAGGTCTTGGCTCACTTTAGATAAAGAGCGACCGAAAACTTCTCAAGTAAAAGCGGGTTTATCGATTATTAAGTAGGGTACATGACTTGTGTATCGCTCCACACTCAACCTGAATCTGGAGAATCACGCACCCTGCTTAAGGATGATTAATAGTCAAATATTGTATCATTAGTTATAACTAAAAGCCGAGCTTGCGGTAAAGTTGTTAAAGATTAAAATTTATCGATCGCCTTTTATGCCTTACACTGCATCTACCCCAACAGACCCCAATCAAGCCAACATCCGCAATGCCGACCACCGCCTACTAGAATTCACCAAGCTAACTCCGATGATGCAGCGGTATGTGGAAGTGAAAGAACAGTATCCCCACGCACTTTTATTGTTTCGAGTCGGAGATTTCTTTGAGTGTTTTTTCCAAGATGCAGTTACGATTTCGCGGGAATTAGAACTTGTTTGTACGAGTAAAGAAAGCGGCAAAGAAATCGGCAGAGTGCCGATGACAGGAGTGCCGCACCACGCCCTCGACCGCTACACGTCAATGTTAGTAGAAAAAGGCTATGCTGTGGTAGTTTGCGACCAAGTTGAAGATGCCTCGATTGCTGCGAAAGAAGGCCGCCAAGTCAAACGCGAAATTACCCGGATTCTCACTCCCGGAACTTTGACTGATGACGGAATGCTCAAACCCAGACAAAATAATTTTTTAGCAGCAGTCGTCATTGCTGGGGAACATTGGGGATTGGCTTATACAGATATTTCTACGGGAGAATTCGTCACTACCCAAGCAGACAGTTTAGAACAATTAACCCTAGAATTGCTGCGCTTGCAGCCTTCGGAAGTCTTGGTACCGACTAATGCGCCGGATTTGGTGACTATGTTGAGGCCCGGAGAGAAATCAGAACATTTACCCGAGTGTTTGCCGAATTCGTTTTGCTATTCTTTGCGATCGCAAATTCCGTTTACTTTGCCCGAAGCAAAACAGAGAATCCTGCAAAAATTCAAAGTGCGATCGCTTGAAGGTATGGGATGCAGCCATTTGCCCCTCGCAGTGCGCGCCGCCGGCGGTTTGCTGCAATATCTCGAAGAAACTCAAAAGGAAAAAGCAGTTTCTTTGCAAAGATTGCACACTTACACTCTCACCGATTTTCTCATACTCGACTACCAAACCCGCCGCAATCTCGAAATTACTCAAACAGTGAGAGATGGGGTTTTTCACGGTTCGCTGCTGTGGGCGATAGACAAAACCAGCACTGCAATGGGAGGCCGCGCGTTGCGCCGCTGGGTGCTGCAACCTTTGCTCAACATTAAAGGCATTTGCGCCCGACATGACACGATTCAAGAATTAGTAGAAAATAACGGTCTGCGCCAAGATTTTCAGCAGTTGCTGCGCCAAATTTACGACATCGAAAGACTGACAGGCCGCGCCGGTTCGGGAACAGCTAGCGCGCGGGATTTGGTCGCTTTAGCTGATTCTCTGGGAAAACTGCCGCAATTAGCCTCGATCGCAGCCCAAGGACGATCGCCATATTTGAAAGCGCTGCAAAATGTACCGCCAATTTTAGAAGAATTAGCCACTAAAATTCACGCTCATTTAGTTGACGAACCGCCGATTCATTTAAAAGAAGGAGGCTTGATTCGAGCGGGAATCAATCCCATGCTAGATGAAATGCGCCACACTGCATCAGCAGACCAAGAATGGATTGCCAATTTAGAAGCAACCGAGAGAAAACGCACGGGAATTTCTAATCTAAAAGTAGGCTACAATAAAGCTTTCGGCTATTACATCAGCATTACCAAATCGAAAGTAGACCAAGTGCCGAAGGACTACACCCGCAAGCAAACTCTCACTAATGAAGAACGTTATAGCACTGAAGAATTAAAAGAAAGGGAAGTGCGAATTCTGACAGCGCGGGAAGATTTAAATCAATTGGAATACGATATTTTTGCTAAAGTGCGATCGGAGGTAGGAGAACACGCAGAAATTATTCGCAACGTTTCCCGCGCCGTGGCGGCGGCAGATGTTTTGTGCGGTTTGTCAGAAGTAGCAGTTTACCAGAATTACTGCCGCCCGACGATGACAGAAAGTCGGGAAATTAAAATTATTGAAGGTTGTCATCCTGTGGTGGAAAAGTCTTTACCGCCGGGATTTTTTGTACCTAATTCTGCTTTTTTGGGTCGGGAAGACTCGTTAAACCGCCCAGATTTAATTATTTTAACCGGGCCGAATGCTAGCGGGAAAAGCTGCTACTTGCGGCAGGTGGGTTTGATCCAGTTAATGGCGCAGATGGGCAGTTTTGTGCCGGCAAAAGCTGCTAGTTTGGGAATTTGCGATCGCATTTTTACCCGCGTCGGCGCAGTAGATGATTTGGCAACAGGTCAGTCTACGTTTATGGTGGAAATGAACGAAACTGCAAATATTCTCAATCACGCGACGCCGCAATCATTGGTGTTGTTAGACGAAATTGGCAGGGGAACGGCGACCTTTGACGGGCTTTCTATTGCTTGGTCTGTGGCAGAATATTTAGCAACGGAGATTCGGGCGCGGACGATTTTTGCGACTCACTATCACGAATTGAATGAGCTAGCTTCTATTTTAGATAATGTCGCCAATTATCAGGTGACAGTTAAAGAATTGCCGGATCAAATCGTATTCTTGCACCAAGTTCAGCCGGGAGGTGCTGACAAATCTTACGGAATTGAAGCGGGGAGATTGGCCGGTTTGCCGCCGTCGGTGATTGACAGGGCGAGACAGGTGATGAAGCAGATTGAGAAACACAGCAAAATTGCGATCGGGCTGCGGAAAGGTGTTAAAAAAAATGGTAGAAAAGAGTCGGAGGGCGAACAGTTGGATATTTTTGAAGATTAAAGTTTAAGGTCTGTAAAAAAGTTTGTAGATGTGTAGTGTGCGTCAGATAGTCCAAACCTGTTACAATCGAAAGGATCGATGTCTGACGCACCCTACAACTGCGACACTTGCCTCTGCCTTAAAAGCTTAGATTTAAAGACTAAAGTCCTTACTACAAACCTGCAATTCAAATTCACTTTCCCTTTTGCAATTTTCTTACTTCTTTGTGTACGCTCATCCCAATTTCCAAAGCCTCATTTAGCAACCGCCCGTATTCAGTCGCCCGATCGCTCACATCCAGCGCCATCAAAGCAGCTAAATTACTTTCAATATTAGCAAATAACTCGTAACGGCGGCCGATAAATTTCTGATTTTCCCTGAGAATTCTTTCTGTTTTCAAAGCACAGACTAAACTTTCTCTAGTAATTTTTAATGCTTCAATTGCATCTCCTCGGTTAATTAAATTGGCTTGTAAATTGCCAGCATCCGTTAGGCGATCGATAATATCTAAAGCCTGAATTACCTCATGATACTTCTCAACTTCATCTAGCAGACCCGCCAGCGTTGCCAGAGGCTTGGCCTTAACCCATTTATAGGCATTCCAAGCAACAGTAATCGCCAGCGACAAACTCAAAGTTATTTGTAAAACCCGGACAAATATTTCAGCATCGCTAAATAAACCAACATTATGTTTATTAGCCAGTAAAGCAACAGGCAGCGAAACAACTAATGTCAGGCCAAATA
The DNA here is from genome assembly GCF_036705305.1 of Microcoleus sp. B3-D7. NCBI lineage: Bacteria > Bacillati > Cyanobacteriota > Cyanophyceae > Oscillatoriales > Microcoleaceae > Microcoleus > Microcoleus sp. B3-D7. The sequence goes on from NZ_JAUBUE010000005.1 coordinate 187,551, forward strand.
TCAGCAACTCATTCAACAAAAGAGAAAACAGCTTTTTCCCGTCCCGGAGTGCAGCAGGTCGGTAAAAATCCGCTGCAAAACCGTCGCTCAAAGCTATTCCGCTCAAATCCTCCAACTCCTTCTCAGAAATTTTTAACTGTTCCAAATCCGCTTGTATCACTCTTCACCATCTCCTTTAAGTGGGATTAATTACGATCCTCCCAGAGACATAATTGATTGCCACAGACTCATATAAAAATTGCTGTCTCGGTCTCGGAACAGTTGAAAAGCTTGTCCCGGTGCCCCAAAAAACGGTCTTAGCGTCCATCCCAATTGACTGCCAACAAACGCATAAAGTCCCAACCAGAAGCGCAAAATATTTAACCTGATGTCTTTGCCTTCCGCATCTTGTTCTGAAAGAAAGTGCATTCCTTGATAAATGAAATTTACTCCCAAAAATCCTGTGATGGCCATGATAGCAACATTCAGCACCAGATAAAAATTGTAATTGGTACTGCTTATGAGGAAAAACAAACTAACAGGTGCAAATCCAAACAGCAAAACGCTAATCATCGCCATCGCTGTCATCAACAATGTCAAATACTGCTCAAAAGTACGTTTTGAACCAAACATGACATTAAAAAAGTAAAGTGTGGGAAAGCAGATAATCAGCGTCAGTAGGTAAAGTGCTGGCAACTTAATTGCTGAAACCAGACATTGCATCCACGTACTAGATGCACCTAATATCGCTCCGTAAATGGCAAAAAATACTGTACTAGAAATCAACAAACCGAAAATTTTAGATTTGAGCTTTACACCTTGGCGAATTTCTTCAAGAAATTGTTGCCGTTCCCGCAGCAAATACATTACTACTGAAAAATATTTCACGGGCTCTCCTTGTGACTGATGCGACTCCGAATCAGTCATAACTCAAGCTGAGTTCGATCGGCAATCTTGCCAAATCAGGGCACTGTATGTTAACTAATTCTTCTTGCAGATACAGGGCTTACACAGAACCTAATTATGTAGGGTGCTCTTGGGTCGCGCACCTTGCCGCTATTAACTATCGGCTGGATATTTCTAGTCAAATTCTCGTCACATTGTCTCCACATTGTATCCAAAAAGGTCATTTGATAGTCATTTCCTAGTCATTTCGTAGTCATTTGATAGTCACTTTGACCGCCTACTCAGCCGTATTCTGGGCAATAAAAAACCTCAAACCGTTGATTTCTCCTTGGTTTGAGGTTTTTGTAGGCGCAAGCGGGCAGCGGGAATCGAACCCGCATAGTTAGCTTGGAAGGCTAAAGTTTTACCACTAAACTATGCCCGCGCACAGAAACTAAACATACCACAAGTCTCTGGGGATTGCAATAGGTCTGTGCAAAATTTTTGAATACCTCCCTCACAGTGGCTGAATAGGGACTTGGGGCCCGATCGCCCCCTAGCCCCAAAAATCTCCGTCTCCCATACTGCGTAAGACTTTACGGGTGGAAATAATCGTAAATTTGCTGCGCCAGACGCGGGCCAATCCCAGAAACTTCTGCCAACTGTTCGGGAGTCGCTAAACGGAGGTAGTCGATCGACCGAAAATGTGCCAACAATTGTTTTTGTCGGTGGTGTCCCAATCCGGGAATTTCATCAAGGCGCGATCGCTTCATTCTCTCGCTTCTTCGATCGCGGTGAAAACTCACAGCAAATCTGTGCGCCTCATCCCGCACCCGGCGCAATAATTGTACGCCCGGTTGCTCAGAATTAGTTTGCAGCGGCAAAGATTCCCCCGGCAAAAATATCTCCTCTCGCTGCTTTGCCAAACTGACAACCCGCAACTCTTCTAGCAAATTCATTTCCCGCAAAACAGCCACAACTGCCGACAGTTGACCTTTGCCGCCATCTATCATGATTAAGTCGGGTTTGTCGGAAATAGTATGAGAAACCGAGGATAAATTGCTGATTTCTGCCGGTTCTTCTAAATCGCTAAATCCCTCTTCCATCTTGGCTGTTTCTTCTTCCTTCAATCCTCGGAATCGGCGACCGATAACTTCTGCTAAACTCGCAAAATCATCAGAATGACCCGATTTAATTTCAGGATTTTTAATTTTGTAGTGGCGGTAGTGCTGGTTGGCGGGCAAACCGTCAATGAATACAACGCGGGAAGCTACGGCGTCAGAACCTTGAATGTGAGAAATATCGTAACCTTCAATGCGGCGAGGAACTTCTGGCAAATCGAGAATTTCTGCTAAATCTTGCATTGCTTGAGAATTGCGATCGCTCAATCTTTGCATTCTCGCCAATTCATACTCAGCATTGCGTTCCACCATCTCAATCAACTCAGCCTTAGTTTGCCGCTGCGGCGTCAAAATCGTAACTTTGCGCCCCTTACGGTTGCTCAACCAATCGGCTAATATTTCCGCTTCTGGCAATTCGTACTGCACTGAAATTTCGCTGGGAATTTCTACGGATTCGACATTTTGATAGTGTTCTTCCAACACCCGCTGCAAAATCGCTCCGGCCTCTACCCCCCCTCGTTCCCCCCCTTGCCAAGGGGGGGATGAAAGAGAAAGTTGAGATAACTCTTGCTCCCCCTTTGCAAGGGGGGGTTGGGGAGGTATTTCCGCCATAAATCCCAATCTTCCGACCAGTTGACCGGCGCGAATTTGAAACAATTGAACGCAAGCGTGCTGGGTGTCGGCTGCAAGTGCGATCGCATCCCTGGAAACCGTATCGTCGGGCAAAGACACTTTTTGACCCGCACTCAAAGACTGCAAACCCTTAATTTGGTCGCGAATGCGCGCCGCCGTTTCAAAGTTTAAATCTTCTGCTGCCTCTTCCATTTGGGGCTGCAAAATATCGAGCAATTCCTCAGTCCTTCCCTGGAAAATCATCGCTACTTTTTGGATGATTTTTCTATATTCTTCCGGCGAAGTTAACCCTTGACAAACTCCAACGCAGCGGCCGATGTCGTAGTTCAAACAGGGACGGTCTTTAAACAGCGGTTGAGGGCGCTGCCGCAGCGGGAAAATTCGCTTAATTAAATGTAGCGTACTCCGCAGTGCCCCTGTATCGACGTAAGGGCCGTAATAGCGGTCTTTGGCACTACCTGCGCGGCGCTTGCGGGTGATAAAAATGCGCGGGTATTCCTCAGACCAAGTTATGCACAAATAAGGATATTTTTTATCATCTTTGAGGAGGACATTAAAGTAAGGTTGGTGCTGTTTTACGAGGTTTGCTTCTAACGCTAAAGCTTCTGCTTCGGTGTCGGTGGCGATGAATTCAATTTCGCGCACTTGCTGCACCATCATCGCAATGCGGGGACTAAGATTTTGGCTTTCGCGGAAGTAGGAACGGACGCGGTTTCGGAGTTTTTTGGATTTGCCGATGTAAAGGATGCGATCGCTCTCATCGCGCATTAAATATACACCAGGAACCGCCGGAATTTCTTTGAGGCGACTTTCTAGGCGTTCCGAGTCTTTAACTAACGGCAGAGTTTTTGTGGATGGCATTGCAAGCTATCTCAGCAAAATAGAGACTGATTGTACACTCTTTTATTTTACCTTAATTATGTCTATTTTGACTGCTGCGACCGTCGCCAAACCCACCGATTAAACTGGAAAATCAGTTACAGTATCTGAGATAAAAACTTGCGGGTGCGTTCTTCCTTCGGGTTCTGAAAAAACTCTTCTGGTTGGGCTTCTTCCACCAAAACACCGCCATCCATCAATACAATGCGATCGGCGACTTCGCGCGCAAACCCGACTTCGTGAGTCACCACTACCATTGTAATTCCTGTTTGAGCCAAATTTCGCATTACATCTAAAACTTCCCGCACCATTTCCGGGTCTAATGCTGATGTCGGTTCATCAAACAGCATGATTTTAGGCTGCATGGCTAGAGAACGTGCAATAGCTACCCGCTGCTGCTGTCCCCCAGACAACTGTCCGGGATATTTTTTTGCTTGTTCCAAAATTCCCACTCTTTCTAACAGTTGCATTGCCACTTCTTCGGCTTTTTTCTTGGGCCAGCGGCGCACCCATACTGGCGCTAGCATGACGTTTTGCAAAACTGATAAGTGGGGAAACAGGTTGAATTGCTGAAACACCATTCCTACTTCGCGGCGAATTGTCTCGATGTTGCGTAAGTCGTGGGAAAGTTCGATTCCGTCGATCGTAATTTTACCTTGTTGGTATTCTTCTAATGCGTTGAACGTGCGAATAAATGTCGATTTTCCCGAACCAGAGGGCCCCATCACGACCACGACTTCACCTCGGCTTACTGTCATGCTGACACCTCGCAGTACGTGAAATTGTCCGTACCATTTGTGGACGTTTTCTGCTACGATAACTTGTTCTGGGGCTGTTAGTTGAGTTTCCATAATATTTTTTTATTTTTTAAGCGCAGATGAACGCAGATGAACGCAGATGAAAGTTGAGGAGTTTTTAGCGCTGGCCTACTCCTAATGTTCGCTCTATTTTGCGGCTGGCTAGGGACATTGAGTAGCAAAATATCCAATAAATGATGCCGACGAATATGTAAACTTCGGCGTACCTGCCAATATAGGATGGATTTGCTAAAACTGCGCGGGATATTCCGATTAATTCTAACATTCCGAATAGAGACAGCAGGGATGTATCCATGAATAATCCGATGAATTGACCGCCGATCGCCGGAATGACTATTCGCAGTGCTTGAGGCAGTACAATGAGAATTGTAAGCAGGGGTGTATTAAGTCCGATCGACCTCGCTGCTTCTATTTGTCCCCTCGGCACCGCCTGCAAGCCACCGCGCACGTTTTCTGCCAAGTATGCCGCACTAAATAACGTTAATCCAGCAATGGCTCTAATCACTCTATCCAATTTCGGATATTCTGGCGGCAAAAAGAGTTGCAGCATCACTTGACCTAAAAACAAAATGCCAATTAATGGTAAACCGCGAATAATTTCAATGTATAGTGTTGATAACAGTCTTACAACTGGCAAAGAACTTTGTCTGCCGAGTGCTAGCAATACTCCCAAAGGAAAGGAAAGCACAATACTAATAACTGCTAAAAACAGCGTCAATACTAAACCGCCCCAATCATTTGTTGAAACTTCGCTCAAACCCAACCCGCCTTTAATTAACCACAAAACTATTGGGAAGGAAAGAACCCAGATTGCAGGTATCCAACTCATTATTTTAGGGTTAATTTGTCTCCCCGCCCAATAGCTAGCAGCCGCTACAATAATATTTGCTAGCAGGTAAAAACGAGATGTTAAGTCGATCGGCGAAATGACCGTACCCACAACCGCAGCACCGAGTATAATTAGTAAAGGCGGATTCCAAAGACGTTCTTGCCGCTGAATGTTTCCCCAAGTTAATCCTCCCAAGAAGGCAATTATGGCTGTTACTATCCACAGCCGCCAGTAGGATTCGCGGGGAAATCTGCCGGCGAAAAATAGCGGCAAGTTAGCTTCTAAAACGCGCCACTGAGCTTTTGTTGTTGCCCAAACGATAATTCCTTTAATAGTTTGGAAAGCGATAATTAGGCAAACTACCGTCAGAATGCTGTTGTACCAGGTACTAAATAAATTTTTGCGCGCCCAATTCCAAGGGGTAGGCGATTCGGTGGCTGGGGGCGGTAATATGGGGACAGTTTCCATATAGCGGTTTTCAATCCTATGACGTACAGTAACAACCAGTTATTTTATTAACCCGCGTAGGCGGGTTTTGTTTGTGTAGACGCGATTTCCAATCGCCACGGCTAAAAAAAATCCTACTTATTTTCGCCGATTTATCCAATCTTCTCCACCTGGTAACTGACTTAAATGCTGGGCTAACACTGCGGGTAAATCTTTGGCGGAATGGATATAAGTCAAGTTCAATAACCTCACAGCGGTTTGAATAATCAGGTTTCTATCCATCATCTCTGCAAGTTGAAATTGAGTATAAACACCATTCAATACTTCCTCCGCAGCCTCTGCGATCGCATCCTCAATCACCTCCTCCTCTATAAAACTCTCCCATTCATCAGAATTGATGTAATAAGATGTTTTATTATCTTTAATATTTGCCTTCTTAATTTCTCTGATTGCATTGCGAATCGAACTTGCCCAAGAACCCGTTAATCGCTGTTCAACTTGATTTTTAATCAAGTGAATCAGCAAAACATTTAAAAAAGATTGGATTTGTCGCAAAATAGCCTGTTTGCTCATTCCATCTAACTCATCGACTATTGCCAAAGCATCCGTATACCTCCCTTCCACTATGCTCTTTCTAAGAGCAATTAATTCTTGTGTCATTTGATTTCCCTCAACTTTGATACTAGCAAGCCAAAGATAGTTGTGAGTTATTTATTATTGCTTAATCCTTAACTGACAAGTTTTAGTTACTCTGTCTAAGCTAAAGTCACTGTATGCCATGTGACGCGCTCTCCTTTTATCCCCATTAAAATAGATTAAATATAAACTCTTTATCTCTCCTTGATTTGTACGGTTTTATTGTACCAATTCATGAACAGAGAAACTATCAAACTAATTGTTAGATATGTTACCATGATAATTAACATTGCTTCGATCGCCCGACCGGTCTGATTCAACGTCGGAGATCCCACAACAAAGTAAACGTCCGGATAAGCAACCGCAACCGCTAAACTCGAATTCTTAGCTAAATTCAGATACTGACTGGTTAAAGGCGGCACAATCACCCGCAAAGCTTGTGGCAAAATTACCATCCGCATCATTGTTCCAGACTTCAGCCCCAAAGACTTTCCCGCTTCCCACTGACCTCTCGATACTGACTGAATTCCGGCCCGCACAATTTCTGCAATGTAACTGCCAGTATACAAGCTGAGTCCTGTCACCAGGGCGGCAAATTCAGGAGTTAATTTTAATCCTCCTTCGAGTTGCAATTCTGGTGTCAGGCGGGGGAAATCTAGCCGAAAAGGCAGATTTTTGGTAATAATCCAAGCTAAGATTGCACTTAGCCCGATCGCACCTAGAGCCCAAAACAACTGTCTTCCCGGCTTAGCTTCTTCCAACATCACCCGCGCCCGCCACATCCACAGCCCCGCCGCCGCCAAAACTCCGACTGTTAGCAAAATCAACCAAATCTCAAAACCCGGCAAAGCCATCGGCGTTGGTACAGCAATGCCGCGATTTGTCAAGTAAATCGGCCCCCTCATCTGCTGATTGTCTTCGACTTTTGGCAGAGAAATGAAAACTGCAAAGTACCAGAAAAATAATTGCAGCAATAACGGCGTATTCCGCAAAATTTCTACGTACAAACCAGCCAAATTCCGCAGCAGCCAATTGTCGGAAAGGCGCGCAATTCCTACCGTCAAACCCGCAACTGTTGCAAAAATAATGCCGATAGCCATCACCCGCAACGAGTTGATTAAACCCACAAAATAAGCTTGTCTGTAACTGTTGGCGGGACTGTAGGGGATTACACTTTCACCTATATCAAAAGATGCTTGGGAATTGAGAAAATCAAATCCAAAGGCAATCCCCAGTTGCGAGTAATTGGCAGTGAGATTGTCCCAGAGAATGGCGATCACAACTATTACTAAAATTAGGGCTATCGCCTGTCCGGCAATTTTCCAGAAGCGATCGTCCCGCAGGAGTTTTGATATATCTTTAAATTTGGGCAATTTCTGCGATTTTCCCGGTTGAGGTTCTGGGTTCATAACTGTTTAATGTAGAGCACACTATGCCTAACTTTAGCCTGCCTAAAATATCTTGTAGGGTACACCTAGCAAGCACCCTACAAGTCAGGTAAGCGCGGAGTACCTTGCTGTCTAAAATATCTTGTTGGTTAACTGTTAACAGTCAACAATCAACAGTTAACAGTCAACAGTCAACAGTCAACAGTTAACTAAAATTAACGGAACGGCGGCGAGTAAAGCAAACCGCCATCTTTCCAGAGTCTGTTTTGACCCCGTTCTAACTTGAGTGTACTTTTGGGGCCGAGGTTGCGATCGTACATTTCCCCGTAATTCCCGACTTTCTTCACAACGCGGACTGCGTAGTCGTTCGGGAGTCCCAAACCTTTACCTAAATCTCCTTCTGTTCCTAGCAAACGTTTGACGTTAGGGTCTGTAGTGCTTGCAACAAGTTGGTCTACATTTCCTGAATTAATTCCCAAATCTTCAGCTTCAATCGCAGCAAAAACGACCCATCTCACCGCGTCAGCCCATTTAGGATCGCCGCTTTTCACCGCTGGGGCTAACGGTTCTTTTGACATCACGATCGGCAAAACAACATTATTTTCGGAATTCGGCAGAGTTGTCCGCTTCGAGACTAGCTGCGATCGATCGGCAGTAACACCTTGACAGCGACCTTCTTGATAGGTAGCAAAGACAGCATTCACATCTTCAAATACCACAGGAGTGTATTTAACTCCTAATTTTCGCATTTGGTCGGACAAATTTTGTTCGGTGCTCGTACCTGTCTGCACGCAGATAGATTTGCCCGCAAAATCTTTTAAACTTTTGATGCCGCTGTCTTTTTTGACCATGATGCTTTGAGAGTCATAAAAGATCACCGGGGCAAATTCCAGTCCGGTAGTGCTGTCGCGACTCGCCGTGTAGGTGGTATTTCGGCTGAGAATGTCGATTTCTCCCGCCTGCAAAACTGTAAATCTATCTTTAGCATTGAGCTTTCGGTACTCGACTTTTTCGGGGTCGTCAAATATTGCCGCCGCTACCGCCCTGCACACATCCACATCCAGTCCGGAGTATTTGCCCTTTTCGTCTACAAAGCTAAAACCCGGCAGTTCGCCACTGACGCCACAAATCAGTTTGCCGCGGCTGACAATTGTATCTATCCGGCTGGAACCTTGTTGCGAGTTGCCACCTGCAGTAGTTGTTGCTGTTGTTTGTCCGATTTGTGCCGATCGATCCCTACAAGACGCCAACGGTGCCACAAATAACACACTTGCTAGTAGCAGAAATCCCCATTTACGCATAGATTTTAGTAGAACGCTTTCCTGACAATCCTACCTTGTAGCTGTCGAGAACTGTGGCGATCGGCGATCTACAAAAGCCTCCGGCTTCAAATTAGCCGTTCTGCATCCGGTGCTGCACAGCAGCAACTGCACCGACTACCCGCCTGTTTTTTTTTGAGCAAACTGGGAGCCCAGAGTTGGAAACCCGGTTTCCGGCTGGAGGTCTGGTCGTCAAACCTAAGATTTATCCTTGAAACCCGGTTTCTTTTCTGCTATTTCTGCCCAGCGCAAGGGCTCATCGCCCTTCCCTGGAATATTTATCCGATTTTGATTGAATCCGCTCACAGTAGCTCTGGTGCGAGCCGCTGCTCAGCTAAATCGCGGATTAGGGAAAGCCGAGACTGGATGTATTCGTCCAACACATCTGCTTCTTTGCCATTAAGCGCAGAGTTCGTTTTTAACTGCTTTAGCAGCCACTGTACCAAGGTCGCATCGTCTAAATTGACTAACAGAGTAGCTTGGGTGGTCTCAATTAATGACCAGAGTTGGCGTAACATGACTGGAGTCATAAAACCTCGTTGAGCGTAAATACGCACTTAATGGGCGGGGATAGCGAAAAGCGGGTCTTGGTGTCTCAAGCCGATAGACGAAAAGCACCCTTATGTCGATCGGCTTAATGATTATTTTATATTTGACCACATTAACTTAATACAGTAGTGTCATAAGTTACAACACACAAGATGTTATAAGAGTTCCCAATTCCTTCACATTGAGATAAATATCTTGATAAAAGATTAAAAATCTTTACAAGCGAGCGATCGCGGGGCTGCCAAGAGCCGTCCGCGATCGGGCTGGAGAGCCCGGTTCAAAACAAAATTGATTCATTACTCACTAGCCACCAACTTTTCAACCTCCGCCAGAATTATTTCTAATTCAGCGATGATTTTTGTAGCCCCCTCCAAATCATTAGATTCAGCCCGACTTTGAAGCTGATCTGCCATGTCGGGCATTAACCGCACCGCCGCCGTAGCGCTGACACCTTTAATTTGATGAGCGTGGCGGGCGAGTGTCTCCATATCTCCCGAAGCAATCGCCTCCTTAGCAGCTTCTAAATAACTACCAGTATCCACCACAAAAGCTTGCAGTATTTCCCGCTCAAACTCTAAATCAGCGCCCGAAATTTCGTGCAGACGTGCCATATCGACTAGCGATTCGATATCTGGCTCAGAATTTTGAAGTTCCTCGCCCTTAAACTTGGGAGTTTCAATTTTTAGCTTGGCGGACCAATTTTCTAGTACCGATTTTAACTTTTCAATCGCAATAGGTTTGCTAATATAATCGTCCATGCCCGCCGCCAGACACTTTTCCCGATCGCCCTTCAAAGCATTGGCCGTCATCGCAATCACCACCGTCTTTTGATGCGGCTGCATCTTGCCAGCAGCAACATCTGCCGCTTCTAGGCGGCGCAATTGCAGCGTTGCTTCGTAACCGTCCAAAACCGGCATCTGACAGTCCATCAACACAATGTCATACTTTTTCAGAGCAACCATAGATACCGCCTCTGCACCGTTATTGGCCACATCCGCCGCGCATCCCAAAACTCTGAGTTGATTCAGACCAACTTTTTGATTGATTGGAGTATCTTCAACTAACAAAATCTTTAAACTTGCTAAGTCCCGGTTGTCAATAGCTGAGGCTCGATTGGACGTTGAATTTGGCAGCGGCTCATCAATCAGCGTCATCGGGGCGATCGCATTCGCCAAGCAATCAAATAGTCGGTGAGCTTTCACAGGTTTAGTTAAATACCCGCTAAAACCGCTATCTACCAAGCGTTTCGCCTCTGCAAGCTGAGTCATTGAAGTCAGCACCACCCACTTTGTTTGCTGCATTGCAGGCTCAGAAATCCTCAAGCGTTCGAGACTTCCCGCCACCATTTCCGGCAACTGAATATCCACCAAAACGATATCGTAAGGGGAATTAAGGCTGACAGCTTTGTACATAGATGCGATCGTCATCCAACCGTTCTCAACCTCCTCAACCTCCATTCCCCACAAAACAGCCATTCTCACTAGCACTTTTCGCACTGTCGGCTTGTCGCTGGCAACTAACATTTTTCGCCCGGCCAGCACCGTTTCAAAATTCACTTCGCACGCTGTCCCGACAGCAGTTAAATTTTCATTAACTGTCGGCACAGTAAACCAAAAAGTCGAGCCTTGGCCTGGGGTACTTTCCACACCTATTTGCCCACCCATTAACTCCACCAACTCCTTAGAAATAGCCAGCCCCAAACCTGTGCCACCGTATTTTCTTGTCGTAGAGGCATCAACTTGAGTAAAAGATTGAAACAGCTTTTTTTTGTCTTCGGGAGCAATCCCAATCCCTGTATCTGTGACTTTAAACAGCAGGAGCAGAGAGTCATTGTTTTCTGTTTTTAACGCTCCGATATTTTCTAAAATTTTCTGATTGTCGCTGGCTGCCAATAACCCAGAATTACTAGCATTAGCTACCTCAATTACAACTTCTCCTGCTTCTGTAAACTTAATAGCATTGTTGATCAAATTAGTGAGTATTTGCCGCAACCGCGCTGCATCACCTTTAATTTGCACCGGCACGTCGCTGTCAATCAGCGCCACCACTTCTATACCTTTTTCTTGTGCGGGAGTGGCCAACAAATCCAGCACTTCGTTCATACAGATACTGAGGTTAAATTCTAGTATTTCTAAGCGCATTTCTCCGGCTTCCAGTTTGGAGAGATCCAAAATATCATTAATGATGGAGAGTAAATTTTGACCGCTGAGTTTCAGCGTCTGTACAAAGTCAAGCTGTTCGGGAGTAAGATTCGTTTTCAGCAGCAACTCAGTCATCCCCATTACTCCATTCATAGGAGTACGGATTTCGTGACTCATATTTGCTAAAAATAGCGACTTCATTCGAGACGCTTCTAGGGCTGCTTCTCGGGCTTGCTGCGCTTGTTCAAAAAGAGTAGATTGCTGAATGGCGATCGCCAACTGCACGCTCAACCTTCCCAGCAAATCCATCTCAGAATCAGTCCAAACACGCGGAGCGCTACACTGATGGGCAATCAGCAATCCCCACAACCGATTTTGACTCGTTTCCAAACTCCTTCCCGGCAGTTCAATTCGAGTTTCCGGCGAAAATTCTGCTGCCAACCCCTGACTTTCATCGCCTATAAAAATTGGTACAACTAAATTAGCCCTTACCTGCAAACTAGCAAGTAAATCTCGGTGTTCCTCGCTCAAATTGGCAGTATAAATATCTGCCATTGCTTGAATTGTTTCTGCACTGTACAGCCATACATAACTTTCCCCAAAGGATGTTCTTTGAACTTTTCTGCCCAGCAGGGGCATCCAATCATCCCCTACAGATTCCACAACAACCAGCGCTGTTTCCTCGGACTCAAAACGATAAATTACCGTGCGGTCAGTTGCCAGCAACTGTCGCACTTCGTGTACAGCAGTGCTCAGAGTTTGAGTGAGGTTGAGAGACTGGCGGACTCGCTGGGCGATCGCCGAAACCAGCCGTTCTTGTTCTGCTTGTTCCCGCAGCATTCTCTCAGCTTGCTTGCGTTCGGTGACATCGCGAATTACCGCAGCAAAGCACAGCGGTTCGGTGGTTTGAGGGTGCTTGACCAGAAAAGCATTCATCACAACATCTATGGGTTGTCCGTTGCCCAAGTGCTGCATTTGACCTTCGCCTTGCCACTGACCATGACTGATAATTGTTGGTAAAATCTCTTGACTGAATTTCTGTTGAAAATAAGGCCCAATATAATCCCATATCTCCGTATAAAGCACTGGCGAAAGATCCTCTACACCCACCAGTTTTCGTCCGGCTTCGTTGACAAACAGTGTTTGGCCTTTGAGGGTAGCCATACCGATAAAATCGCTGCTGTTTTCAATCAGCGACACAAATTTTTGCCGTTCTTCTTCTCCTTTTTTGCGTTCGGTAATGTCGCGCTTGACGCAGACATGACAAATTACATCGTCGGCGTTGTTAATCACAGAGTATGCTGCAACGTCGATCGCCAGCGTCTGGCCTTTTTTAGTGCAGTTAGTAATTTCGCCCCGAAAACTTCCTGTTTTCGCTAAACTTTGGGCAATTGCCGAAAAGCGCTCCCCCGCAAGCAGCGGCGAAGCTTCTGCTTCTAATTCCGCGTCTGTGTATTCTAAAAGCGTTTGGTGAGCACGATTTTGTTCGAGGAAAAACCCGTCAGCATCGATAATGACGATCGCATCATTGGAGTTTAAAAATATTTCTCGGTAAAGTTTTAGTTTTTCCTCAGCTCGCTTGCGTTCGGTTATGTCTCTTTTGACATTTACGTAGCAAACTACATCCCCAGCATCATTTAAAACCGCAAAAGCCGAAACCTCCACCTCAACTGTTCCTGCTTGCATAGCCTTAATACAGGTCATTTCGCCTCGGTAACTCCCTGTTTCTGCCAAGCTTTGCAGCACAGACATAAATGCCTGTTCTCCCATGTGAGTGGCAGGCGTTTTTCCCCACAATTTTGACGCGCTGTGACCCAGCAAAGCCGTGTGAGCTTGATTTGTTTCTAAGTAATAGCCTTCGGGATCTAAGATCGCGATCGCATCGTTGGATTTCAAAAAGATTTGTTGATAAAGTTGCAGCTTCCGTTCAGCTTGTTTCCGGCCGCTAATATCCGTGAACAAGCCGTAGTAAACAATCTCCCCCGATGCTTGAAATTCTGGCTGGGAAGCTCCTTGCACCCATTTAAGTTTTCCTGACGGAGTGACAATTCTTCCTTCCCACCGCCAAGGCTGCAAATTTTCTGCTGAAAGCGTCACCGAGTTGAGAAAATCATCTCGATCTTCGGGATGAATCATGTCAACAATTACATTAAAATCCTGCTGAGCAGCCTCTGGTTCTATTTCATACAATTCTCGGCAGCCCGCGCTCACAAACGAGAAGGCCATCGAGCCGTCTGGATGCAAGTCAATTTGATATACCGTACCGGGTACGCTAGCAGTAATTTTTTGCAGTTTGGCTTGGCTTTGATTCCTAGCTTCATCTGTGGCCTGCAATTGACCAATCTCTCTAGAAAAACCCAAAACCCCAAATATATTACCCTCTGCATCGCACAGTGGGACTTTTTGCGTGTCAAAGACGTGCTGTTTGCCACTTTCAAAGACGATCGCCTGGTAGGGATTGCGAACCCTCTCCCCAGCGAGAACAGCTCGATCTTCCTCGCGGATGCCCCTAATTTTGCCGTTGCGATCGCCAAATACTAATTCGGCTGAAAAACCTAATTCAATATCATCTTTGCCGATAATTTCCTCAACATTTTTCCCCAAATATTCAGCAAAACTTTGATTGACAAAAATGTATCTAAAGTTTCTATCTTTCGCAAACACTCTGTCCGGAGCCTCGTCCATTACAGCCCGCAACAATAGTTCTTGACTTTCCGAATCCAGAGCAAAATTATTTGGAAATCTATCCTTGGCACTGGTCGTTTGACGTGCTAAAGTTACTAACTGTTTGGCACAAATTTGAGCTACAGTGTGGAGCAAACAAAGGTGTTCCAAATTAAAAGCAGTTGCTGGCTCTGCACCAATGAAAAATACTCCCAACAATTCTTCACTTTCATCCAGGTTGGCTGGTGCCATCAAGACCGACTGAAACTGAGCAATTGGTGGCGGAGTGACGTTGTGCGCCCAGTCCCGATTGCCAGCAAGCCATTCAGCGCGAGCAGCTTGCAAGCGCCCTTCCATTTCGGCTTTGGTGCTAGCACTTAACGGCTGTAAGTGTTCCAGATATATGTGATCGTCCGGTAGCGTCAAAATTGCGATCGCCTGTGTGGGAATGAGGCGATCGAGATGTGCCAGACACGCAGACCAAATTTCCTCAACACTGAGAGCGGCTTGAACTTTTGCAGTAAGTTCGTTGAGAACTTGCAGTTCCAAGGTACGCTGGCGGACTTTTGCTTTGAGGCTGGCGGCTAGGATTTGCATAGTGCTCACCAAACTGGTTTGCTTATATTATAATTATTGATTTTTAAACTTTTTCAAACAATCATCTTAAAATACATCCGCCGAAAAAACAACTTTTTTATATTGAAATTACCTTCAACCGATAAAAAAAAGCGTGCGATCGGGAGCAAAGCGGCACCGCAAAGCACCTGCTTGGCTCCCGCAGCGAGATTAAACGGCGAAATTATCCCATTAAAATTACGTTATCGATCACATGGATCACACCGTTATCAGCTTCGATATCCGCAGCGACAACTGTAGCATTTTTCACCTCAAAACCGTCAGAACAATCAATTTTAATCGGCGAACCTTCCAAGGAAGTAACAAAACCGAGTTTTGCCAAATCAGCTTTCATAAACTTGCCGGAGACGACGTGAAACATCAAAATCCTAGTGAGTTGGGGAACGTTCTGCACTAGGGTTGTGATAGTTCCTGGCGGCAATTTCGCAAAAGCATCGTCAGTGGGTGCAAAGACAGTAAAAGGGCCCGGACTTTTGAGGGCGTCTACTAAATTAGCTACTTGCACGGCTGTTACGAGGGTTTGGAACGAACCCGCACCTACGGCAATATCAACAATATCAGGCATTGTGTTTTACCTCATCTGGGAAAAAAGTTCTATTAAGTATCGTAAACTGAGGCGGGCAACAATACCTACTGTCTTTTTTGAAAAATTGGTAATTCTTTTGTAGTGAGGACTTCAATCCTCAGATTTTTGATGAGGACTTCAGTCCTCACTACAAACCTAATAATATAGGACTTACGCATGGGGGTCCAGAAACCGGGTTTTTTACGAAAATACTTCGTTAAAACCCGAAGATTAGGTAAAAAAACAAGTTTGGATGAGTCGGAGTGCGTAAGTCCTGTAATAGTTATTTTACCAGATATAATATTACTAACCGCTTGGCAATTTAACGGCGCGGTGCTTTTCAGTTGTTACAAGACTGCTGGCGATTGTGATACCAAAACCTCTGTTTTTAAATCGGCTACTTCAGTATTTAGGTTTTCTCCCTTTTGTATGCTAAAACGGCCGTACAAAATTGAAATTTCAAAAATATCCGTATGAATTAAAGCTGGTTTCCGGTGCGCGTCTTCACCCAAATGAAAACCCATCAAATCAGCTAATGGTTCTTTTACTTCCTCTTCATCATGCACCTCCCACATAATTTCTCGGCAGTCTTGAAAAACTAAAGAGTAAGGCAATCGATCGCCTGTAGGATCGTAGATACATTCCAGTAATACTTCATTCCCCCACAAAGACACCTGGACATTTTTCACGAGGGATGTAAGTCCACCTAAATTAAGCAAGTTGTAGTCATCAGGCATATTAATTACTCACTTTTTCTCCAGGAATGTGCGTATCAGGAATCTGATTGCCAAATTCATCGCGTGTTTGGAGTACCCTACCATCTTTGTCAAGACGCAAACCCCAGTTTATTCTTCTACCATCTGAGCCATATCGCGGTGCTGGCAGGCGAACAACTTCACTATTAGTGCGGATTATGACTTTTGACCTGTCAGAAAATTTGTATTCAACATAATTTCCTGAAGAACTTTTTACCTTAGCACCCAGTCCGCGCAAAAAGTCATCGACTTCTTGGCGAGTCATCCAGGTTAAGTCTCCAAACTCCGATGCAATTCCATTTCCTCCTACTCCCTGACTCGGCACGCAAGTCTCCTCACCAACCATTGCCTCTTCGAGTTTAGCACAGTTGCAGAATCGGAAAAAGGAAGTTCGGCAACGGATTCGCTTTCTGAAGAGGTAACGGATGTAACTGATAAATGGATGGAAGAAGGAAGAAGGATAAAGGATAAAGGAAGAATCATTCCTAAAATTCGCAATGGCCAATGCTTTTCGGCCCAATTATCAATTCCCAATGACCAATTATCAATTCCCAAAACAAATAGGGGGTGCGTTACGCCCCCTACTCATTAACTAAAACTAACTAAAGTAGGAAACAATTATTAGCCGCCGATTTGCACTTTCACCACGCGGTTCTTTTCTGCTTCCGCTTTGGGCAAATTCAGGTGCAAAACTCCATTTTTGTACTCAGCTTCTACGCTGTCATTTTGAACCCGTGCGGGTAGGGGAATCACCCGGCGGAACGAACCGTAGCGGAACTCAGAGCGAGTCATGCCTTTATCTTCACTCTTAGTTTCCAGACGGCGTTCGCCACTGATAGCAACAGCTTCTGCGGTTACTTGTACGTCCAAATCCTTAGCTTCCATGCCCGGAACTTCTAATTTAAGGTGGATGGCTTCGGGAGTTTCATCGAGTTCGGCGGGGGGTACAAAAGCAACACCGTTAGAGGCGCGATCGGTGGCCGGTGTCAAGCTATCAAACAACCGATTCATTTCTCGTTGCAAGGAGTCCATTTCCCGCAAAGGTTCCCAACGAATAAGTGCCATAACTAATACCTCGACTATCTGAAGTTTTTAGGGTTGAGAAACACTTGACTCAACCTGTATTTAATATATTCCAGCTCCAGAAACTGGGGGATTCGGTTTTCCGCAAAAAGGTCGATCGCATTACCGAACATTTGCGAGCAATAATGTTGAGGGAGTCGGTTGGAGAGTTGAGATTTGAGATTGACTCCACAGATGAATCTGGAAGTTTGACCAAGAGTCTAAAATTTCAAGTATCCGTTTTTGGGCGAAGTCAGCCGATTTGAGGTTGGAGAGTTGAGATTTGAGATTGACTCCACACATGACTCGGGAAATTTTAACTTTGGTCTAAAATTTTTGGCTCTCCACCACTCCTGTCTGCTAGCAACTATCCGTTTGTGGGCGAAGTCATTGCAGGTGGCGGTATTCGATCGCATCGGAACCCAACAATTTGAGATTTTAGATTTAATTTAGAATTCCCAACCTAAAATCTTAAATTCGACATATAACGAAACAAAATTAACTCCACCGCGAATGCTGATAAGAAGCGTAGGTATCAAACAAAGCACCCACTAAACCAAAAGTTAGACCAATGACGAAAAAGCCCTGGAGGGGACAGCCGCTGCCGAAAGTAGCTAAGAACTGCAAAATCATGTCTTCTCCAGAACGACCAACTCCTTGGAGAGCAGGCACGAAGCCGATCAGCAAAAAGCTAGTCAATCCCGCGCCGATTAACAATACGGGAGCGACAAAGCTCAACAGGCTGGTCAGCAGTACAGAGCGAAGAAAATTGGGAAAAATGCTCATAAGAGTCAGTAAATTCAGCTAAACTGCCGAAAGGTGCAAGCAAACAAAACTTGTCCTTTTCTACGATAGGCAGCGATCGCCCTCAGTGGCCAGTTCTGTCAGAAATCTTAAATGTTATAGAAAAAACTTGTTTAAGATTTGTAGATAGATTTCATTTTTTGCAGTTGTTCTACACTCGAAATCCCCTTGAGCACCACTACATCTTCGAGCCTCAGTTTGTGGAGTCAGCGGTTGCTGGCAGCAATTTTATTGGGCGGCCAAGTCATGCTGCACTTGCTGAAGGGCAAAATTCACCGTCGCAACACCATCGACCAAATGGCAGCAGTCGGCCCAGAATCTCTGCTGATTGCTTTGCTGACTGCGGGTTTTGTCGGCATGGTATTTACTATCCAGGTAGCGAGGGAGTTTATTAACCTCGGGGCCGGCAATGTCGTCGGTGGCGTTTTAGCTTTGTCTTTGACTCGCGAGCTCGGCCCCGTCTTAACAGCCGTCATCGTGACGGGACGGGTAGGTTCGGCTTTTGCAGCGGAAATCGGCACGATGCAGGTAACAGAACAGATAGATGCCCTGCTGATGCTCAGAACAGACCCGATCGACTATTTAGTAATTCCCCGCGTCCTTGCTTGCTGCTTGATGCTGCCAATTTTAACCATCATGTGTCTCGTCACCGGCATCGTCGGCGGACTGCTGATTGCTACGACAATGTACGGCATCTCTCAAAGCGTGTTTTTAGAATCAGTCCGCAATTTCCTGAGTCTGTGGGATATTTGCAGCGCGGCAATTAAGGCTTTTGTGTTCGGTGGCTTGATTGCTGTAATCGGCACTAGCTGGGGTTTAACTACCACCGGCGGGGCAAAAGGCGTCGGTCAATCGACTACTACGGCGGTGGTGACGGCTTTACTGGCTATTTTTATTGTGAACTTTTTCCTGACTTGGCTGATGTTTCAGGGGACGGGCTCTAGCGTACTCAAAGGCTTGTAAGCTAGGAAACAGATAAAATATGAATAATCGGCAACATTCGTTTACTACCCTTGATTTAAACCCGTGAATACCACTGCCTCTTCGACTGCGCCGACAAGTACGATCGAACTCGCTCCGAGTTATGCGATTCCCTTAGTCCTGGTACTGGCGGCCCTACCGCTGCTGTTCGTGCAAAAGTGGGCAAGTTTGCCGCTTTCGCTGTTCGGCTTGTTTCTGATGTACCAAACCGCCACCCTCCGGCTGCAATTTACCCCAACCGATTTGGACATTTATCGATCGTCCAACTTAATCCGCCGCTTTCCTTACCGAGAATGGCAAAATTGGCGGATATTTTGGCCCGCTGTGCCGATTTTGTTCTATTTCAAAGAAATTAACAGCATTCACTTTCTGCCGGTTCTGTTCGATCGTAAAATGCTACAGACCTGCTTAGAACAGCGCTGTCCCCGTCAAGACTAAAAAAGTTGTTAATTTTTAATTTTTAACTTTTCCGAGCCCTACGCCGAACCAAATTTCCCATGAATTCAGACGAATCTCCAACCCAAGAACCGCAACCACAACCAGACGCGCCCACCGCTGACGGCGAAGTCAATTTACCCGTGAATGAGACGGAGTACCAACTTCCATCTCAAACACCGGATTTGTCTATCGAGCTTCAGGAGTCCGCCGCCCAACTCCCGGGCGAAACAGACCTGCCGCTGGGCGAGGAAGATGCCGAAATCGCCCAATTCGTGGACCCAGCAGGCGCAATCGCCCAAATTCCGCCCAACACCGACTATCGCGAATCAGAAAGTCAGATCGCTCAAATCGAGCCTCCAACAGACTCCCAGCCAACAGCAACCGCAGAAACGGTAACCCACATCCCAGAAAATGTTACCGAACAGTTGGCAGAGAGAGTCAAAGAATTGCAGCAGCAAGAACAAGCTTTGACAGAAAAAATTGCAGCCTTGGAAGCCGACAAAGCCAATGCTATAGAAGCGTTGGGCCAGGCTCAAGCATCGATCGGGCGTTTGGTACAAGACGGCTTGATTCAATTAGATCAGCGCAAACAAGCGCTACAAATCGAAGTAGAAAAACTCGAACGCCGGCGCGATCGAATTCAAAAGGAAATGCGAACCACTTTTGCCGGCGTTTCCCAAGATTTAGCAATTCGAGTCCAGGGTTTCAAAGACTATTTAGTAGGCAGTTTGCAGGAT
This sequence comes from Microcoleus sp. B3-D7, assembly GCF_036705305.1. Taxonomy (NCBI): domain Bacteria; kingdom Bacillati; phylum Cyanobacteriota; class Cyanophyceae; order Oscillatoriales; family Microcoleaceae; genus Microcoleus; species Microcoleus sp. B3-D7. The sequence goes on from NZ_JAUBUE010000005.1 coordinate 207,817, forward strand.
TTGGCCGCCACCGCCGAACTCTTAGATTTGACCCCACCGATGCAAGAGACACCCAAGCAAATTCCTGCTGAGGAGTCTCAATCCTCAGCACCGGTAAATCCCAAATTTGCCGAACAGGGATTTCAAGAACAAGCCAAACAAATTCGCCGCACCCTCGACCAATATCGCACTGTCCCCGACTACTACGGCCCGCCTTGGCAACTCCGTCGCACTTTTGAACCCATCCACGCGGAACGAGTTTCTAACTGGTTTTTCACCCAAGGAGGAAGGGGTGCTTTGCGAACTATGGGCTCGCGCTTGCAAAATATCTTGATTACTTCGACTATTATTTCTGTACTCAGAAGCGTCTACGGTGGACGGGTGCGGACTTTGGTGCTCGCCAACAGTCCCGAACGTTTGGGAGAGTGGCGCCGGGGTTTGCAGGACTGTTTGGGCATTACTCGCAGCGATTTTGGCCCGGAAAGGGGGATTATTATGTTTGAGTCGGCGGAAGCTTTGGCTCAAAAAGCCGATCGACTGGTGAAAGATGGCAAATTGCCGCTAATTGTCATTGATGAAACTGAGGATTTAATTAGTTTGTCAATCTTGCAATTTCCGCTATGGCTGGCCTTTGCTGCCGATCCGCAAACTTTGATGGCTGCTAAGGATTTTTGATTGGGTAATTGGTAATTGGTAATTGGTAATTGCTAATGAGTAATTGCTAATTGCTAATTATGCTAGGGGAAAGGTTGCAAAATTTAAAAGTACACGAAATCTCAAATTAAAAAATGGCTAGCTGGATAATTTTAAATGGCGCATTGCTAATAGCAGCTTATCTGCTGGGATCGATTCCTACTGGTTACGCCTTGGGGAAATGGATGCTAGGAATTGATATTCGAGAGGTTGGTTCGGGTTCGACTGGTGCGACTAACGTACTGAGGACTTTGGGTAAGTGGCCGGGGTTGGGGGTGTTGCTGGTTGACGTGTTGAAGGGGGTAAGTGCGATCGTCTTAATCCGATACATTTACTCGCTCGATTTTACCAGCCAGCTAGCAACCGCCGCAGGTTTAGAAAATACTGCAACTGTCATCCCTTGGATGGCAACTTGGGCGGGTTTCTCTGCTGTTTTGGGCCACAGCAAATCTATTTGGCTGGGGTTTACCGGCGGTAAATCTGTGGCTACGAGTTTGGGAGTTTTGCTTGGTTTGTACTGGCCAGTAGGTTTGGGAACTTTCGGAATTTTCGGGATAGTATTTGCGGTATCGCGAATTGTCTCTTTAAGCTCGATTATCGGGGCAATTAGCGTTGCTGGATTGATGTTTGCTCTACATCAGCCGCTGGCTTATGTATTGTTTGGAATTGCGGGCGGTGTGTTTGTAATTGTGCGGCATCGGAGCAATATTCAGCGCCTGTTGAATGGTACGGAACCGAGGATTGGAGAGAAATTGGAAACAGCAGCTAGCGATTGATCGGTAGTTCGGTAGTATTGTTGTACCCCTGGTTGCAGACTACCATTTCTCTGTCCAATCTTCGATTTAAGCTCTTGCAGGAGGCTTGGCAGCGCCTTCTACAGCTTAGAATCCCTGAACCGAGATAATGCTGTTTAGAATGCTGTTTTGCAGTTGAGCAGGCGTTACACCATCAACAAAACCGATTAAATCTCCTGAATTTCTTACTTTGACGAGAGTTCCTGAAGTCACGAACGATTGGGGTTGAAATACATTTGATAGCCCTGGCGGGGCAAAAGAAGCGGCAGCTTGCGGAAATTCTAACTGTATTGTAAGGGACACATTTGTCAAGTTTTCCAACACTATATCATTCACAGTCAAACCGTCTGCTAATCCAATTTTATCGAAAGCGGGTCTGAAATTTGCAATGATATCGGCATTATTGACATCTCTAACTCCGGGTTCTGCTTGGAGGACGTACAAGTTGCTCCCCCCGATTTTGATTGAACCATTATCACCCAGACCTGCTAAAATGTCGCGATCCAAACCTCCCACCAGAGTGTCATTTCCGCTACCGCTGACTAAAAAATCATTGCCTTTACCTCCCAATAAAATATCATTTCCAATGTCACCCGTAAGTGCATCTGCATCTTGACCTCCGTTTATAGAGTCGTTTCCCTCCACTCCAATTATTGCGTCTTTCCCTCTTCCCCCAAATAAAGAATCGTTGCCAAAATTCCCTCTGATAATATCTTCCCCTTCATTGCCATAAACCAAATCGCTAGCTGTTGAGCCTATGACTGAATCGTCACCTCCGAGCATCCATACTCCCGAGGGGAAATTAGTTACACCTCCGAATCGGGAATTAGCGAGGGATAACTCAACAGATTCAGATGTATTGTCGCCAACTAAGCGAGGCACTCCTGATGGGTCTCTTTGTAAAGCCATAAAATATTTTGTCCCTAAAATTTCAGATGCCAAGATTATTAAATAAGCCACTCTCAAAATCAATTCATATATTCATAACTTTGAGTTCATAAAAGTCATAACTTTGAGTTCATAAAAGTCATATTTGTGGTACGCTCGACACCAACGAGTGCAGCGAGTTAAGGGGATGGAACAATTTAGGTGTCTGAATCCAGGGGATATTCTGCGCGATCGCTACCGAATTATCGCTAAATTAGGTGAGGGAGGGTTTGCTAAAACCTATACGGCTAACGACGCTTTGGGCAGCCCCGAAAATCCCCTGTGCGTCGTCAAGGAAATTCCGCCTCCTGAATCTAACGATGAGCGGCTGTTGGAGGAAGCACAGCACCAATTTGAAAAAGAAGCTAAAACCCTGAAGTATCTCGATAAGTGTCCGCAGATTCCCAAGTTAATCGATCGCTTTCAAGAACAGGGAAAATTTTACTTAATTCAAGAATACATCGAAGGAAATCCGCTCAACAAAGAACTTGCATCTCTCAGGCAGTTTCAGGAGTCAGAAGTTATTGATTTATTGCAAGATATTTTGTCAGTTTTAGATTGCGTCCACTCTCAAGGTATTATTCACCGCGATCTGAAACCGTCAAACTTAATCCGGCGCCAGCTTGACGGCAAAATTGTGTTAATTGACTTTGGGGCAGTAAAAGCGATCGGCACTTTGGCGATCGAGAACGGTCAAATAACTCAAACTCGCGTCATCGGTACAGACGGTTATATGCCAGCCGAACAGTGGAAAAATCAACCAAGATTTAACAGCGATATCTATGCTGCGGGAATCATCGGCATTCAAGCGATCGCAGGGTTAGATATTGAAGACTTTTTTCATGATAAAAAAACTGGGGAACTCGTCTGGCACTACTCAACTGACGATCGCCCGATGGTACAAATTAGCGACAAGCTGAAAAAAGTTTTAAATAAGATGGTGCGCTACCACTTTAACGATCGCTACCAATCTGTTGCTGAAGTGTTGCAGGATTTGATCTCGCTAACAGCGTTGCACTCACCTGCCCCCCCTTCACAACAACCTCTGCTGCCGAAGCCTAAACGCCAATGGCAAGATACATTGAGAGTCTGCTTGCCGATCGCGATCGCAGGATGCCTCGGGCTAGCAGCATTTTTAATACACAAAATTTTTACACCTCAAACTTGTCCTTTAATCCAGGGAGATGCTGTGAGTTGTGGCGAGGAAATCCTGATAAAAACATCGAGTCCTCGCTTAAAACAACGGGGAATTAATGATTTTTTTACTACCAACAATCAATCAGCATTTAATTTATTTAAACAATCGTGGAACGAAGAAGAACGCAAAGATCCAGAAACTTTAATTTACCTGAATAATGCCCTTTTGAAGGTGAAAAAAGCTGATTATTACACCATTGCAGTTGCCGTTCCCATCAGCAACACCGAAGGAGGTACTGTCAATTCTGATTTGGCTAAAGAAATGCTGCGTGGCATTGCCCACGCCCAAACAGAAGTCAATCTAGGACTTTTTAATTCCGAGCGCAATAACGACTTTCCAGGTCAAGATTTTTTACCAGGTAAAGACATTAATGGCAAGGGTATTAGAGTCATTATCGCTGACGATGCCAATCTGAAAGCAGAGGCACAAGCTAGGGCCTCTTCACTCGTCAAGCAAACCGAGATTTTGGGTGTCGTCGGTCACTATACTAGCAAGATGACTGTGCATACAGTCGATATTTATGACAAAAATCACTTGGTCTTAATTTCGCCGGGGAGTACAACTGAACAATTAACAGAAAAACCTCGGAAGTTTTTCTTTCGCACTGTCCCTAGAAATCAAATTACTGCTGAAGCTTTCAAAAAGTATCTGAGTGAAAAGGCAGGTCAGAAAAAAGCGGTGGGTTTCTACTGTCCTGAGATTCAAGCTACTTCTTCATTGTGGGAAGAATTCAGAAAACAGTTTAGACAAGCAGGAGGAAATATTTTCAGCATCACTGAATTCGATTTGTGTAAGAAAAATTTCAATGTTGAACTAGCATTACAAGAAGTCGAACGCAGTGATAAAACAGCGATCGTCTTAACTACGAGTCATGTCCCGGATGCAGTCAAAAATGCAATGGCACTTATTAAAGCCAATGGCGATCGCAATTGGGTAGTGGGAACCGGGGGAATCTATAGCCAGAAAACCTTAGAAACCGCTTCCCAGTTACCGTCTTTTGAGAAACTGGTGACATCATCCTCTTGGCATCCTTTAACTGCTCCCAACCGCACATTTGCCGATAATGCTCGAAAGCTTTGGGGAGGAAACGTCAACCACCGCACTGCTTTAACCTACGATGCAACTCGGACGCTAATTAAAGCAATAGAAATGCAACAGCAACCCAGTCGCGAAGGGATGCAGAAAACTATTGCGAGTCCGAATTTTAGCGCCACAGGATCAACCGGAACTATTGAGTTTGATGCGAATGGCGATCGCCAAAATTTTCAACCGGAGTTAGTGCATATTGTCAAGTGTCGAAAAGAACAGTTCGGTGTAGCTTTTGTTCCCGTCAAATATCGGACGGCAAAAGCGGCAGGTTTAAAGTGCGATTGAACTCGTTTATGATTGTTTCTGTGCGTTATTCCTGACTTATTTGCCCAATTCTTGAGAACGCAAACAAGCTGCTTTCACTGCTTCGATTAGTGCAGAACGAAAGCCGTTACTCTCTAATTTAGCAATTCCCGCAATAGTTGTGCCGCCGGGACTCGTAACTCGATCTTTCAATTCTGCTGGGTGCATTCCCGTTTCTTGCAATAACTTTGCCGTACCGAATACTGTTTGCAAAGCTAATTGAGAGGCGATCGCCCGTGGCAGCCCAGCACAAACTCCGCCATCTGTCAAGGCCTCAATTAAAACTGCTACATAACCAGGCCCGGAACCGGAAAGCCCTGTCACCGCATCGAGCATACTCTCAGGTACTTCTACCACTTCTCCTACGGCCTGAAAGATGCGCTTTACCAATTCTAAATCAGCCGGTTGAACAAGTTTTCCCGGGGCGATCGCGCTCATTCCCGCTCCTACCGTGGCTGGAGTATTCGGCATCACCCGCAGCACTCCCCGCCCTGGGAACGCGGGTTCTAGCTTGCTCAGTGGCACTCCTGCCAAAATCGACACTACCAGCGCTTCTGGCTGGGAATTAGCCGTTTCTCCATTATTTCCCTGTTTGCGATCGGCCGCCACGACCAACTCCAAAGCTACCGTATCAAAAACTTGCGGTTTAATCGCCAAAAACAGCACTTCTGTAGCGGCAGCAACTTCTAGATTGCTGGCTGTTGTTCCAATCCCGTAGGTTTCAGTCAAAAATTGGCGACGTTGAAGTTGTGGGTCGCTCACCAAGATTTCTGAAGGCAAATAAACTTTTTGTGCAATTAAGCGGGATAAGAGAGCTTCTCCCATTACCCCGCCTCCGATCGTACCAAATTTTATGTTAGTCATTAGTCAGTTGTCACTTGTCACTTTTGAGTTGTCAGTTGTCAGTTGTCAGTTGTCAGTTGTCATTGGTTACTTAGTTGTTAGCTAATGTTATTAATCCGCAGTGTTTATTCCACAGTTATTAGTTGTTAACTATTGACTACTGACTACTAACTACTGACTACTGACTACTGACTACTCACCACTGTCAACTGACTACTAACTACTGACTACTGAGCGATTGGAGCTTGTTCTGCCGGCCAGACTGTTGGTGCAGGAGCAGCAGGACGAGGGCGTCCTTGAGCAGGAGGAACTTCGTGAACCACACCAGACTGAGTTCTCACCTGCACGCAGCTAGGCGTAAACAAGAAAATACTTTCACCAATTCGCTCTTGATGACCGTCCAGGGCATAAGTACCGCCCGCCACAAAGTCCACAGCTCTTTGCGCTTGGTCTGGGTCCATCACCGTCAGGTTCAAAACCACAGACTTCCGTTCCTTAAGGGCTCGAATTGCTGCCGGCATCTCTTCAAAAGTGCGCGGCTCCATTACTACTACTTCCGAAATCCCGTTCATAGCTCCAGGCATTCCTATCACGTTATTCATTACTGACCCTACTCCGCCGGTTGGTGCAACGACATCCATACCTGTCGATCCTACTACTGACCGCTCCCGCATTCTACGATTTTGACGACGTTCTTCTTCTGCTGCTGCGACGGCAGCGGGGTTCGGTTCAGGCGCTTGGTAGAAGTTCTGATAGCGCTCCCCTTCCGTTTCGTCGTAAACGTCATCGTACTCAGGCTCATTGTTGATGCCTACAAAATCTCGCAGTTTAGAAAAAATATTCATGATTCACGCTCCTTCACGACTTGGCTGCCCCGACTATACTCGCGTTGCGCGTTAGTCGCGGGCGGCTGACTACTCTATATTTAACCTAAATTGTCTTTATTAGAAGATTTCAATTATTTATCCCCTCCTAGAGCCAAATAAGGTTTGTCCTAGCCGTACCATAGTAGCACCTGCTTGAATTGCCAAATGATAATCCCCCGACATCCCCATCGATAGCTGCTGCATTTGAATGCAGGGCAAATTTTGCTGCTGGATTTTCTGTGCAAGTTCGTGAGTGCTGTTAAATAATTCTAGGATTTGCGAGTCATCTAATCCCAGCGGAGGAATTGTCATCAAACCTTGAATTTTGATATGCTGACATTTGCTGAGTTCTGGAAGGTCGGCCAGCAGTTCTGGAACGCTCCAGCCGTATTTGTCCGGGTCGGGCAACATTTTGACTTGCAGGCAGACTTGGGGAGAGCAGGACATTTCCCCCGCCAAGCGCGAAAGTCGCTGAGCGAGTTTTAAATTGTCGAGAGAGTGAATCCACTGGAAATGCTCTAAGGCCTTGGCGGCTTTGTTGGCTTGCAAGTGGCCGATCAAGTGCCAGTTGATATCCGGCAAATCTTGCAGTTGAGTTTGTTTTTCGGCAGTCTCTTGAACCTTACTCTCGCCAAAATCCCGGATACCGGCGTCGTATGCTTCGCGGATAGCATCAGTCGGTACCTGTTTGGTAACGGCAATTAACCGAACTGATTCGGGCAAGTGTTGGCGAATGCTGTTAATTCGAGAGGCTATGGTCATGGGTACTCAACGCTGGGAACTGGAGGGAATGAAAATTAAGACAGTTACCAATTACCAAATTACTGATTTTCGTTATTGAAACGTGCGCTGGTGAATGGTCTGCAATTGGTCGTACTCTTGATATTGACCGCTGCGACGCAGGGTTCGCAGGCGAATTTCGACCATGAGGCGAGCGTCGGATCGGCTGATTGGTTCAAATCTCAGCCCGCCAGGGCCGTTTGTCACCAAAAAAAACAGGCGCTGGGCGTATAGGGTGGTAAATAATTCTTGGCTGTCTTCAACCTGGGATACCCTGAAGAGGAGGCCAAAGTTTGGATGATTCAGGTAAGTTTCGGTAGTCATTCACGCTCACAATCGATCAATTTTAGATTAAAGATTTAGATTTTAGATTTTAGTTTCACTCGATCGCCCGACGGCGTTGTTTGACGGCGGGCTACAAAGGGCGATCGCCGTAGCCGTGCAATAGTCTCCGTCGTGGCTGAGGCTCAATTGCCACTGGCAATTTCCCCAAACAGAGGCTTGTGCTGCTGCGGTTCCGTGCAGTTGCACATTGGGAGCACCGTTTTCGGAGCGCCGAATTTCCACATCTGCATACCGTATTCCCCGCCATCCCGTGCCTAGAGCTTTGACAACGGCTTCTTTTGCTGCCCAGCGCCCCGCTAGTTGGTTGCAGGAAACTCGATTCATTTTACCTTTAATGCTGCTGTGTTGAGAATTTAGTTGCCCGCAATCCCTTTGTTCGGCGGGCGTGTAAACTTTTTCGAGGAAGCGATCGCCAAACCGGTCTAATGCGGCTTGTATGCGCGGAACATATACGATATCTGTCCCAAGATAGATGTTCAAGGTCTTGGTTCTCTAAATATTTGTCTCCATTACTTTAGCAGGACTGTCGCGTACCAGACAAAACTTACTCAAATGTCGGCTCGTCCTCCAAACCCCGCTCGAATCCAGGGCTGTTTCATTCTCTTGTAGGGCCAATCCCTCGTGAAGAGCCCCGATATCTGAAACTCGAATCAGTCCTTCCCAATTCTTCAATCTCAAATCTAATCAATCAATCAATCAATCAATCTCAAATCTCAAATCTCAAATCTCAACTGTCCCAACCCCAAACGAAGCGGGCGCTCCAGAGGACGATCAAGCATCCGAGGGCGATCCAATCTCGGATTTTCAATTGCAATTGGTGCCATTCTACACGGTGTCGATCGGGACTGGTGAAGCCGCGAACTTTCATCGCGCTGGCTATTTGTTCAGCTCGCAGGAGTAAGTTTTCTAACAGCCGCTCCGCTATCATCAACCACACTTGAGCGGCGCTGCGAAATCCGAGTTTTTTCCAGTTTATCGCTCGGGTTCTGACCGATCGCACTAAATTTTGTATTTCTTCCAATACTAGGGGAATGAACCGCAAAGATAAAGTTAATGTTAAGGCTATTTCGGTAACAGGCCAGTTCAAGCGGCGCAGAGGCTGCATTAAGTTTTCAATCGCTGCGGTAATTTCTTCGCTGGCTGTGGTGAGAAGGTAGAGGTTGGTGCTGTAAATTACTGTGAAAAATAGGGTGCTGACGTTGATAGCTAAATCTAGGGATTTGCGGGTGATTTTAATCGGGCCTTGTTTGAATACAACGTAACGGTAGTTTGTGGGTTGGGGGAGTTGATTTGGGCTTTGGGCTTTGGGATTATTGGGGATTGGGGAGTTTGAGCCTAAGTTAAAAGATTGGTACCAGGGTTTGGGCTTTTGAGGGGCCCGAAGGGTTGCCGGCTGTTGGGAAAAGGTTAATTCGTCGGCGGGGATGCGGGGCTGGTGTTCTGCGGGGAGTCCGTCGGGGGCGATCGCGCTGAGGCAAAATACTAATAGGCAGAATAGCAGCAGCATTCCCATTTGCTGTTTCCACACGCGCAAGGGAATTGCTGCTGTTAGTGTCAGTAAGATTAACATTCCTACTAGCATCAACCGCCAGATGGGATTGGCGAGTATTGGTGCAATCAGAAATGTCATCAACCAAGCTAATTTTACGCGGGAGTCTAGCCTGTGAAGCCAGGTTACTGGTTGTTCTAGGTAAAGTCCTATGGGGAGCGATCGAAGTAAGTCCATCTTGGGATTTTAGATTTTAGATTTTAGATTGTCGATTATTAATAATACTAATTTATTGAACCGCGAAGACGCGATGGACGCCAAGAAGGAAGAGAAGGAAGAGAATAGAAAAAAACGCAATTTGCTTTGGTCGTTAAATTGCGTTTTTTATTGAATCTAAAATCGAAAATTACTTGACGCGCAGTGCTCTGTTTGTTGTGCTCATTTCTGTGGCACGAACTTTTTTGCCTCTCCAAAGTAGCCGCATTGGTGTACCGGTAAAGCCTAGATGTTTGCGGAATTGGCTTTCCATGTAGCGGCGGTAATTTTCGGTGAAGCGTTTGGGATCATTGACAAATAGGGCGATTGTCGGTGGCTGCGATCGCACTTGAGTACCGTAATAGATTTTGCCTTGTTTTCCTTGGCGGGTAACTGGGGCTGAGTGCCAGGTTGTGGCTTCTTCTATGACTTCGTTAATCACGGCGGTAGGGACGCGGCGTTTGTGTTCGTCTGAAGCTTTGTCTACTAATTCAATGATTTTTTCAACTCGCTGTCCACTCATGGCGCTAACAAAAATCATTTCGGCCCAGTCGAGGAAATAAAGTCGGGTTCTTACTTCTCTTTCGTACTCGTAGATGGTGTCGGAGTCTTTTTCTACTGCGTCCCATTTGTTGACGACTATGATGCAGGCGCGACCTTCTTCGCTGATACGATCGGCTAATTTTTGGTCTTGATCGGTAACGCCGTCTATTGCGTCAATTACTAACAGTATTACGTTGGCGCGGCGGATGGCTTTGAAAGCGCGGTTGATCCCGAAAAATTCTGCGCCGTATTCGACGTTTTTCTTTTTACGAATTCCGGCTGTGTCGATCAGGCGGTAGGTTTTACCGTTGCGTTCTACTAAGGTGTCGATCGCGTCGCGGGTTGTGCCGGAAATCGGGCTGACTATGGCGCGGTTTTCTCCGAGAAATGCGTTTAACAAACTCGATTTGCCGACGTTGGGACGACCGATAATTGCTACTTTAATTTCCTCAACTTCTGGTAATACTTCTGTGGGAAGGTAAGTAATTAATTTGTCAAGCAATTCGCCGGTGCCGTTGCCGTGAATGCCGGAAATTGGGTAAGGTTCTCCCAGTCCCAATTGCCAAAAGTCGGCGGCTTGGGTAAGGCCTGTATTTTCCGATTCGCATTTGTTGACGGCGAGAATGACTGGGACTTTTTGCAGTCGCAGCCAAGATGCGATCGATTCGTCGCCGCCGGTGAGCCCCGTTTGTCCGTCTACTACGAAAATGGCTGCGCTGGCTTCTGCCAGGGCTGCCATTGCTTGTTCGCGAATTAAAGGCAGAAATTCTGTCTCGTCGTCGAATACTAGCCCGCCGGTGTCTACGACTTGATATTCTCGATCGCCCCAGTATGCTGGTCTGTAAGTGCGATCGCGCGTGATTCCTGGTTCATCGTGGACGATCGCGTCTTGGGTGTTGGCTAAACGGTTGACGATCGTCGATTTGCCTACATTGGGGCGTCCAATAATAGCAACTATAGGTAGAGACATAAAAGTAGCAGCAATGAGGCTGCGCCGTAATTTTGAGGTTTAGCCTTTTATTGTAAGCGAAACTGGCCCAGATTGTATGCGATCGGGCTGCATCGTGTATTATGCGCCCTCCGGGGCTGTGCTGCCCGCGCCGCGAACTCATGGCGACCTCTGGAAACGAGATAAAGTACGATCGGACTGTTAACCTGGATTACCAGAGCTTGGTAACGATAAATGCTTCCTCCACATTCTCTAAAAATTGCTAAATGGAACGACTTATTTCTGTATTCGGGTTAGCTGTTTTTGTCGGTTTGTCCTACGCCTTTTCAGTCGATCGGCGCGCTGTCAAGTGGCCGCCCGTATTGTGGGGAATTGCCTTACAGCTAATTTTTGCTATTTTGATTCTCAAAACTGCTCCGGGTTTGGCTGTCTTTAAATTTTTGGGAGATGTGGTGACGCAGTTTCTCAATTTTTCTGATGCGGGGGCAAAGTTTATATTTGGAGACAATTTTTCAGAACACTTTATCGCTTTTAAAGTGCTGCCGACTATCATTTTTTTCTCTTCGTTTATCACCCTACTTTATCACTACGGCATTTTGCAGCGAGTTGTGCAAGCAGTGGCATGGTTGATGATTAAAACCATGAAAACTTCTGGCGCCGAAACCCTTTCTTGTGCTGCGAATATCTTTATTGGGCAAACGGAAGCTCCATTGTTAATTAAACCTTATTTGCCGGCGATGACGCTCTCGGAACTCCATGCTGTCATGACGGGAGGATTTGCCACAATTGCCGGCGGAGTCATGGCAGCTTATATTTCTTTTGGAGTATCGGCTCAACATCTAATTGCGGCGTCGGTGATGTCTGCACCAGCAGCTTTGGCTATTTCTAAATTGCTTTACCCAGAAACTGAAAAGTCGCTGACTGCTGGGGAGGTGGAGGTGAAGGTGGAAAAGGTTTATGCTAATGCGGTGGATGCGGTGGCTTCGGGTGCTAGCGACGGGTTGAAGTTGGCGGCGAATGTGGCCGCTATGCTGATTGCTTTTTTGGGTTTGTTGGCTTTTTTTAATGCGCTTTTGGGGTGGTTTGGAGGGCTAATTAGTTTGCCTCAGTTGTCGCTAGAATTAATTTTAGCTTATTTGATGGCTCCGGTTGCTTGGCTGATGGGGGTGCCTTGGGCTGATTGTGCAGAGGTGGGGATTGTTTTGGGAAAAAAAACGATTTTGAATGAGTTTGTTGCTTATTTAGATTTGATGGAATTGGTGAAACAACAGGCGATTTCTGAACGATCGCAAATTATCTCGACTTATGCTTTGTGTGGCTTTTCTAACATTGGTTCGATCGGGATTCAGATTGGGGGAATTGGCGCGATGGCTCCGCAGCGGCAAGGCGATTTGGCGAGGTTGGGCGTGAGGGCGATGATTGCTGGCTCTTTGGCTTGTTTTATGACTGCTTGTATCGCGGGGATGCTGATTTGAAAGTTTTGAGTTTTTAGTTAAGCTTTGCGGTGCTTATGGTGCACCCTATATTAACTCCAGTAAATGTTATTAAATAAAAGTTAAAAAACCCACAAAATTATTTGATGAGTGGTATTGCTTTGATGATTGGCGAGGCAAGACATGGAATTTTAGCGATCGGCTATTATTGAAAATAAGCAGGAGTTTAGTTTTTGACGAAAGCTTAAAACAGCAGCTTAAAAATGGAAACTAAATTTCCCTCAAAGCTCAACACATTAGGTGGTAATATGGCTGTTCTGCAACTAGAAGACGGTAGAACATATACGGATATCCGGGCGATCGCGAGTCAACTGGCAGTTTTAAATATTGAGATCGATTCCCTGCCCCAAAACAAAAATCCGGCGTTTCAAGAACTGCTCGTTCAAGACATTCTCAATGTTACAGAAAAACAGCAGATTCTCGCAGCCTTTAATAGCGAGTTTGAACAGTTCAAGCGCGCCAGCGGATATCGGTGGTGCGACTTAAAAGTGCTGCATCCAGGTTCGCAGCAGATTTACGCGCTGATGACTCAAAGCGATCGCACTCACACCCACACAGATGCAGAAGTTCTTCACATTTTAGCTGGGGAATGCGTTTTTGGGTTTGTGTATTCTAACGGCTCTCAGGTACAATTAATGCTGCAAGCTGAAGAATACATTAAAGTGCCTGCTAATACCGAACATTGGTTTTATCTCACTCCGTCGCTGTACTTGAAAGCTTTGCAGTATTACACCACTGCTCAAGGCTGGGTTCCTCAGTATACTAACAGGAAACTAAAAATTAAAAATTAAGAGTCAGAAGAAGAGGGGAAATTTGTAGAGGAGGAAGAAGAAGATGAAACAGAATTGGGTGACTTACTATCAAGCGGTAGAAGGTCGCCCGCCGCATGAAACTTTGCTGAAAGCCTTGTCAATTTTTGACACGGAACCGTTGCTCGATCGTCCTCGATTCGCTGTAGATTTAGGCTGTGGCGATGGACGAGATACGGTGGAACTCCTGCGTCGAGGCTGGCGGGTTTTAGCGATTGACAGGGAACAAAATGCTTTCGATCGCCTGCTGGATCGTCCGATTCAACGCGATCTGCTGCAAACTCAATTGATGCGTTTTGAAACCTTAACTTTGCCTCAATCGATCGATCTAATCAATGCCAGTTTTTGCCTTCCTTTTTGTCAGCCCGCCGATTTCCCCCATCTTTGGGAAACGATCGTGACATCGCTAAATCCCGGAGGATATTTCTGCGGTCAATTGTTTGGCGATCGCGACTCATGGGCTGTTTATCCCGATCGCACTCATCATACTCGCGAACAAATTCAAGTGCTGCTAAAGTCCTTTGAGATTGAGTGGTTTGATGAAGAAGAACATCCTGGATTAACGGCGCTAGGCGAGGAAAAACACTGGCATATTTTTCACATTGTTGCTCGTAAGAGAGATTAATATATATAGTGCCGACTGCTTAAAGAAGTCGGCACTATATTGAAGTCGGAGTTCTGGAAAAGTTGCAGCTCGTTTTTACTGAATTTTTCGGAATTTACCGTTAAATTAGCTTCCTAATTGCTAAGGAATGAAAAATAAATAAGGTGACTAATAGAGCAATAGTTTACCGTGGATCAAGGCTTCTGGGGTTTAATTGTGCAAGTTATTGATTTTTCATTCCTTAGTCTCGAACCTTTCTAATTTTTTAAATGCTTTCTCATTCAGCGGGTGCGGCCATTTCAATTTCTTCGCAACGCTGCAACAGCGCTTCTATTTCCTGGGCTAAAAAAATTACTTCCGGCCAAGAAGAACCGTTAATTAAATCTTGAGCGTGAGCTAATTTGTTTCTCAATGCTTCTGCTGACTTTAAAAAACGCTCCCCGTAGCGTTTGGATTTGAGCCCCAGCCGATCGACTATTTCAGCAGAAGTCAGGATTAAATCTCGTTTGTCGCAGAATTGCAGGTAATCGATTAAGTCAATTGCTTCATTTCGCGATCGCCCCAATTCCCAAAGGTGTTTTGCGGCTAAGATGCGATCGCCCTTAAGGAATTTTTGCCAAGAATCTTGGGGAAAGTAAATCCGCACGATCCGCAATAAATTCATTTCCAGAAGCGTCACCAATCCAAACAGCAGCATCCGCACCGGTGCTTTTTGCAAATCGCCGCAGGTAACGATACCGTTGATCCTGTTGCTTTCTAATACAAATAATCTCGGTTTTTCTCGCAGCAGCGGCAGCAATTCCATCAAAGGAGTCGAAGCGGCGATTAATTGTGAGGGGTGAAAAATTTGCTGGTAGTCACTGCACTTGCCTTTACCTAAGTGCGATCGTTCTACATAGCCGCAAACCGTGCCCTTTTCTTCAATACCGAGCACGTCAAAATCGCGGGCCTCCATCCACGATCGCAATTGGGCGGCATCTTCGCAAGCTGGGACAGATTTCAACGGTTCCGCGAGGTATTTAACTGTAATGCTGTCTTTGAATAAATCCCGCAAGTCGGCGGAACTTGATTTTAAATGTTTCATCTCATGTCTGGTAATTTCATGGATCGTTGCGCGACAAGAGGACAATTAATATTGTAACTGCAAGTAGAGACGCGGAATTACCGTGGGAAACATCTCAGTTTTGTAACAAGTATTTTTTACGAGTGGGAGGGGGACGATCGCACACGGATAGTAAAAGCAAAACTGAGATGCTCGCTTAGCGTATCTCTCCAAATTTCATGATATTACTTACTGGCTAACTCCGGGCAATAATGGTTGGCGGCAAGAGTGGTAATAATATCGGCATCCGCAAGAAAACTTTCTTTGAGACTTGGATTTTCGATACTGACAGCTTGCCCGATCGCTCTTAATTTAACTTCCGGCAGAGAAACTCCAGATTTTGCTTCCGCACACATTCTTTTAGCGGCCGCAATTTTTTGACCGGGCGCCCTTTGGATTGCTTGCAGTAAATTGTCCGTTGCTTCGGGAGAGTAGCTTTTTGCTAAGCGTTTGTAGTCTTCGAGAAATTTCCCATCGTTTCCTGTCAGCTTAATGTCGGATTCTTGAGGCGAACACAACAAATTTAAGTTAATTACTTCTCCCGCTGAATTGACAAGAAAACATCCTTCGCGTTCTTGGGCGATCGCGCTTTGGTTGCTGGGTACAAATTGTATAATAACGGCGGACAGAACAGCAGTTAAACGCGAGTAATTTAGCATGGGAATTACGTGATATACTTTAGATTTTTAACCGAATAATGCAGAGCAATATGGCGTTCTTGAGTTAGAGCGAGTCCCGGAAATTAACCGACGAAATACTTGGAAAAGCTAGTTTCACCAACACTCTCTAATTTCTACTAAAAATCGGCCTACATAAACCAGCCCCGACTAACCGACAAGAAATCATTGCAGGAAAATCAACCGACATAATATCAGACGAACATTTCGTTGTCTAGGGAAGTTTTCATTAACAGCAAACATCCCCCTCGTGTGAGGGGGGAATGTGTGGAACCGGGAACCGATCGAATGTAGTCGCCTTGATGGCAAATTTCCCCTTCTACAATTAAATCTCCTTCTAATACAAGCACTTCCTCCGAGGCTGCGTGTCGGTGCATGGGAAATGTTACTCCAGGTTCTAGTCGCATCAAGCAGGTTATTTCGCGCTTTGTTTTGTCAATATAAAGCTTGCCAAACGAGACTCCCGGAACTCCATAAGATTTCCATTTTACATCGTGCGATCGCACGATTAAAGATGGAGTATTGCTCTCTGTTGGAGAGGTAACAATGGGCTTTAAATTGACTGATTCTGTCGAGGTTGGCGGCAGTTCGGCTATGCGCTGGAACAGGCGGTTTTTGAGGTCGGGGGCGACGGGCACTGGGGGGGCTGTGTAGGCTATCGCGGCAATTGCCGCTTCAAAAGCTGCTAATTCACTTGTCAGTTCTGCGGACTCTTTCAATTTCTCTGCAAATGCGCCGCGTTCTGACTCGTCGAGGGTATCGAGAGCTTGAAGGGCTGCAAGGATTTTATACTCCTCGTCTGGCATCATTTCCATCTGTTTTCCGCCATTAATTGTAATTCAGCCTAAGTTGATTTTAAATTTGGGATTGCTCCGCTGCCCTCGCACTCAAGATAGATGATGGGAAATGGTATAATTTTAGATTGTTAAAAAACAAAATTTAAGTTTTTTAACAGTCTAAAAAAATTGTTCGCTCAAAGCTTGACGCAATTTGGAAATACCCAATCGAATTCTGGTTTTGATTGTACCTGTCGGGATACCAGTTTTAGCTGCGATCGCCGTGCAAGTCAGCCCTTGGTAGTAGGCGAGTTCGATCGCCTCTTGCTGTTCCTTTGGCAGTTTTTCTAATGCCGCTTTGACTTGTTCCCTGCGTTCTTTAAACATTGCATCTTCCATCGGTTCTGCAACGCTAGAGATGGGTACTTTAGCATCTTCCAGACAAGCTTCAGCCGCCCGGACTGTTCGCTGCATCGATCGCAGGCGATCGAGGGAACGACTGCGGGTAAGCATGAACAACCAGGTATCTGCTCGACTGCGAGAAGGATCGTAAGTTGCTGCTTTTTGCCAAATTTGGGAAAAAACATCGAGTACAACTTCTTCAGCTTCTTCTACCGAACCCAGAATTTTGTAAGCGAGAGCGTAACTTGGGCGACCGTAGCGATCGTAAAGTTTAGCTAATGCCGTTTGGTCTTTCTGGGCAATCTGCACTAAAAGCAGCGATTCATCGCCTAACTTCTGGCCTGTCATTTCAGTGTACCCAAAATTTTTGTTTTGACGGCACAGATCCAAAATTAAAATTTCGGCGTATATCACTACAGAACATAATTGTAAGTTTGAAGCCTGAGGTACAACCTGGAGTATGCTTTTCCGGGCTAATTTTGTCGTGCTTTGAATTTTTAAAATCCCAAGTTATCTTGAATTTTACCACCTGATTAGTAATTTTTTTGCCACTTAACAATCCGCTTTATGCACAACGAAGAAATGCCCTGAGCCTGAACAGTCAAAACCGCGCCATTAACTCGTTCCTAAGCTCTGTCTGCTCGCTCCCAAGCAGAGCATGGAAACCCATAGAAGCGAGGCTCTGTCTCCAGTAGAGCGAGGGAGGCTCTGTCTCGGATCGGGCATTCCCAAGCATAGTCCGGGAACCAGTAAATCCTCAATAACACACTTTTTTACATAAATTAGTCTGGCAGCACAGATCCAAAATTGCCAAACCTTCGTATACCACCAATAGGAGAAGGCTCAGCAACAGCGCAAAAGCCCGACAGGTTGACATATTTCAACCTGTTGCTACAAAAGTAAAACCTGCGAATGCGGGTTATTTACCACTGATTTGTGGAAAAATCTCATTGAAATAAAGGTGCTAACTGTGAAGCTCACAAAAAAAATTCGCCGAACCATACTAGCTATTGAAGTAGCTCTAATTGCTCTATTAACTCCCGGGATAATTGTCGCTTCTGACCACGACGACGGCGAAGTAGATATCAAAGGTCGCGCTGTAAATTTAACTGACCTGTACGTATATCGCGAAAAAGACCAAAACTCCGGTGCTGCGGACGGGGATTTAGTATTTACCATGAATTCAAATCCCAGGTCTGTAGCCCGTTATCAATATTATTTCAGCACTACAGCCCTCTACCAATTTCACATCACGCAGGTAGGTGACGTGAATTCTACACCTACTGGACGTTCGGATATTATCTTGCGGTTTGCCTTCAGTCCGCCTAACAATCAAGGTATGCAAGCGGTAGCTGTAACTGTTGTGCGTGGTGGCTCGGAGACAACTACTAAGACTACAGTTAACGGCGGGCTAATTGCCACAACTCCGCTGAATTCTAATGCTGTTTTAAATACAGTACCTGTGGGCGGTTCTAACTTGACTGTATTTGCGGGTTTACGCGAAGACCCGTTTTTCTTTGATGTCGAACAATTTTTCCGAGTTCGCGCCGCAGCTTTGGGAACAGGGCCGCGCACTGCTTTTAAACAACCGAATCAAGCGATCGACTTTACTAAAGGTTACAACGTCAATACAATTGCTGTGCGCGTTCCGAAAGCGTTTTTGCAAGCAGGAACAGGGGCGAATACTTTTGATGTTTGGTCAACAGTTTCGATCCGGGATGGAGCTGGCGGTTTTAAACAATTTGAGCGTTTGGCAAGACCTGCAATTAATGAGGGTTTGATAGTTACTCCCGCTTATCTGGAAGCATTCAATAATATTCCTCCGAGAGCGGATTTGAGCGCTGCTGCTGCTCCGGTGCGGCAGGAAGCTGTTGCTACTCTGAATGCTGTGGATCTTTTGGACGGTCGGGATAATGTCGATCCAAATGCGATCGCCGGAGCTTTCTTGCCCGATGTCATGCGGATCGATACCACAAAAACCAGCGGCTACGCTAGCGCTACAAATGCTCAAGGAAGCTTGATCGGAGGTCGTATGCTGATGGACGACGTTATTGATATCACTCTGGGAGCTTTGGTGGGTTCTCCGGTTGGCGATAACGTTTCATATAACGGAACTCCGGGAAATCCGGCTCAGGGACACAAACCTTTAGAACCGACTTTTCCTTATTTGGCTTTGCCTAATTAGTCATTAGTCATTAGTCATTAGTCATTAATTATTGGCTAATGACCTATTGAAAATACTTTTTTGAACCGCAGATGAACGCTGATTAAAGCGGATGTATGAAAACTAAAAGTCAACACAAAATAAAGTCGGATATTTTCTCGTATTGGTTGCTGATAATAGTTCCTTTAGTTGGGATGGTAGTCGTGAATTTACATCCTAATTTGCGTTTACTTTCCGATAAATTTTTTAACAAAAACCCCGAAAATCTCGATACTAATTACCGCTATCACTTTTCGGAAAGTTTGAGAAATAATCCCAATCAAAAGGAAGCAATTCAGCAAGAGATTGCTTTTTACCAGCAGCGATTGGCTGTTGATTCCCGCAGCGGTTTGAACCGGGCGGCACTGGCGGGATCTTATTTAAAAATGGCTCGCGCTACTGGGGAGGGAGGTTGGTTTTTATTGGCAGAACAGGCGGCTCAAAGGTCGATCGCCGATTTGCCTTTTGACAACCAAGGTGCGCTGTTAGTTTTAGCTCGAATTGCTGAGGCGAGACACGATTTTGCTACTGCTTTGCGCTTTGCTAAACAGGCGGGTTCTGACAATGAAGATGCGATCGGCCTTTTAGTTACATCTCACTTAGCGATGGGTAAAGTGAGCGAAGCAAATGCAGCCGCAGAAGCCTTAGTTAAACGGATTCCTAACTTGGGTTCTCTCACTTTAAGAGCTTTAGTGAGAGAGTCTCAGGGCCGAGATGCTGAGGTTTTGCAGGATTACCAGCAAGCAATGGCGGCGGAGGAACCGGGAGAGGTTGGGGGTTCGGCGCGGGCCCGATCGCTCTTGGGTCGATTTTACGCGCGTCGTGGGCAGTTTGTGCAGGCTAAAGCGCTGTTTTTGGAGGCGCTGCGGTTGGTGCCGCGATACCCGCTGGCGCTGATTTATTTGGCGGATTTGGAGACGCGGCAAGGCAATTATCGGGAGGCGGAAGGCTATTACAGCAAGGTTTCTGCTTATTCTGGCCCGGTTGAGACTGTGTTCGATCGCATTGTCGATCGCGGTATGGCGAGGGTGAAGGATTTGCAGGGAAATGCGATCGAATCCCGGCGACTTCGGGACAAAGCAGAAGCTGGGCTGCGACAGGAACAGGTTTCTGGATCTGGCGGTTTTGGCCACCGCAGGGATTTGGCAAGTTTGCTGCTGGAAAAAGGTCGATCGCAGGATGTCACCGAAGCGCTGGCGTTAATGCAGGAGGAGGTGAAAATTCGGCGGGATGCTGTAACTTTGGATACTTTGGCTTGGGCGCTTTCCGCCGCTGGTGAATGGCAAAAAGCCGATCGAGTGATGGCGGAAATAGTGCGATCGGGCATTCGCGATGCGGGTATGTTTTACCGGGCTGGTGCGATCGCCCGGACTTTAGGTAAGGATGCTGAATCTCGCGCTTTTTTTCAAAAGTCCAAGGAAATTGACCCGAGTTTTGACGATCGAGCTCGCCAAGCATTGGGCTTGGGAAGTTATGAATTTTGAGATTAACTAATAGCAGCCATTCTGCCAAGTTCGCCATTCCGTCAATCCGCCAGGGGTTTCAACCCGTGGCTAAAAGCTTAAGTCCTCTTGCATAGAACTGAAATGCACAATTGTTGAATTTGATTAGCTATTCAGTCGGTTTCAACCGACTTTCGCTATGAGACGGGGATTTCAATCCCCGGCGGGCTTGCGGGTAAGCGCGCCGGAAAAATCACAACAAAAACAAATAATTCATCCGAAAATTACTAACAAAACAGGTATTTATGCAGTACAAACTTAACCGACTATCAAAATTATTCATCCTATTTTTCCTAACACTTTCATTCTTACTAACAACCTCAACCAGACCAGTTTACTCCCACTGGTCAGACTTATCCGTAGCAGAAATAGTAGTCAACGATTTGCAAACCGAAATAACATTAACTTTCCCAACCGGCTTAACAAACTTCGCCGACGACAATCGAGACAGCCAGCTACAACCTGCTGAAGTTCGCAGCCACCAAACACAGCTAGAAAAGTTTTTTAGCCAACAAATCCGCCTCACCAACAGTAGCAACATTCAAGGCTCCGTAGCAGTAAAACCACTAGAAATAGCAGCTAAAAGCGCCAGTGTTATCCAGCAGCCCAATACCCACAGCACCTTAATTTTAGACTACACCTGGCCCGCACCTTCTCAAGATAAAACCCCCGGTTTACCTGACTCAATTTCTATCTCCAAACCAGAGAAATTGCGGATTAATTACAATCTTTTTTTACCAGAAGTTCCGACAGCTAGTTGCCAAGCTACGATTGTACAAGCGGGTGCTGTAAAAAGCTTTGTGTTTACGCCGCCAAACCGCGACTTTTTGTTAGCAGGAAAGGAATCTATCTGGGATTCAGGTTGGAGTTTTTTACTAGCAATAGCGGGAGCATTTGCTTGGGGATGCGTGCACGCGATGTCGCCCGGACACGGAAAAACCATAGTCGGCGCTTATTTAGTGGGTTCGCGGGCTACTCCCGTACACGCTTTATTTCTAGCAGCGACGACTACAATTACTCACACTGCCGGCGTGTTTGCTGTGGGCGGAATTACTTTGTTTGCTTCTAACCTGATCGACCCAGAAAAATTAGATCCTTGGCTGAGTTTAATCTCTGGTTTATTAGTAGCCGTAATCGGGTTTAACTTACTCTTATCAAAAATTAAGACTAGGTTGGTAGTGAGGACTGAAGTTCTCAAAAAAATCAAAACTAAAATTTTTAATAAAAACTGGTTTTTAAGGAGTAAAGTCTTTGCTGCGGAATGTGAAGAACCAGTAAATCTTTTGAGTAGAGGAAGTTGGGAGCGAGAATTCAAGCCTGTAAAACGCGATATATCTCACGACTACCACCATCACGGAAACGGCCGGATTCACTCGCATTTGCCTCCCGGTGCTGACGGTTCTGCTATTACTTGGAAAAGCTTATTAGCGTTGGGAATTTCCGGCGGTTTGTTGCCTTGTCCTTCCGCTTTGGTGATGCTGTTGAGTGCGTCGGCTTTGGGCAATGTTGGTTTGGGAATGACGCTAGTGGTAGCGTTTAGTTTGGGATTGGCTTTAGTGCTGAGTGCGATCGGATTAATCTTAGTTTATGCCAAACGAAATTTTGATAAACTGCCAAAACAGATAACAGCAGTTAAATTTCTGCCGGCGATTAGTGCCATGTTTGTAACGTTTTTGGGGTTGGGAATTACCGGACAGGCGATGTTGAAAATATTTGCTGCAAATCAGTGGGTAATTGGCAATGGATAAGCATAAAATTAGGACTCTTTCTCCTAACTGCAAACTTACGAATAAGTCTGCTTTGAGATACCCGATTTCTGGAAGAATCCGGGTATCTGGGTATCCTGTTTTTTAGCCGTTGCTCACTTATCAGGCCGCACTATGTTTATTAATAATTTGGGCTAAATCCGGTACTCCCTTTTCTACGTAAGTCTTAGCTGAGGGGCGGAGTTTGGCATAGGCGCCTTTAACCATCCCTCTTGTGCTTTTCTCGACCCTTTTGTCACTTATCTGGAGCAATTCGTCTGCTACTTCACCTTTTCTTTGAGCAAAATATTCGACTGGGTTGCCATTGTTTACGGCTTCAGTCCACATCGGATCGAGTGCGATCGAGATTTCTGGCAGAAGTTGATCGACGACTTGGGCGCAATAGTCAGCCCGTATCCCCTTGACAGTAGAGTAGGCAGCTTTCAGAGCCATACCACCCAATCCTGACGCTGCTGCAACTTGTTGGTCTATCAACTTTACACAGTCATCAACAAAAGTTTCTCTGTGGTTTTCATTCAAGAGAATATCACTAAGTCCCATTTTCACTTTCCTTGATTTAATAGTCAATGTGCTTATTAGCTTTGAGCTCAATCTGACATCATATATCTATTTTGAACCTTTATTCAAGGTTTCCCAAGTTTTTTAAGGTTTGAATGTGTCTATGACACAACCTAATGTTGAGATTTGTTTAGTATGTTATGGGAATTAATGTTCTATCTGCTACTAATTATTTGCCTAGGGTTTGTAGTAAGGGCTTTAGTCCTTATTAGGTAATATTAATGAGGACTAAAGCCCTGACTACAAACTGATGAGTTGTGAACAGTCACATAAAAAAGAGAACAGCTCGAAAAAAATATTAGAAAGGCTCTGCCTAAGTCCGATCGCACTTGCACGTATGAGCTGGCACGTATCATTAGGATTGGACATTCGGCTTGATGCCCGCAGGTACTGCAACGATGGGAAGTTTCACGGTTTGAGCCGGACGCTCGCTCGATTGCAATACCAAATTTTTCGGTAATTTCGCGGAAGTGCTTAGTCCGGGAAATATGTGAAGCGATAAAGTTAAGCCGGCCGCTAATAATAATTTTTCTAACATGGCATTGTCTCCCATACATACGCCCTAGGGCATAATTCCTCTTACACCTACAACATATAAACATCCTCAGTCGCTTGGTGCGATCGCACGGGCATAGTTAAGTGACATCTATCACCACTGAGAAGGGGGTGATGGGGATAGGGGGTGTGGGGATGGGGGGTGATGGGCACTATGGAAGTGGGGGAGAGTGGGAAATCTTTCATCGCACTTCTACCGTCAACATCCGTTGAGCGTGTTAAATTCCTTACATCGGTTCGTTGCCGAACTTCCCTACAAATCAAGAATTGTCCTAGAGAAAGAAGCCGTTGAGTCTCTCTCAAAGGTAGAATTAGCGCGTAGAAGTTATTTGACACAGCGGAGGTACCGACAAGATGCTTGCATACATTCTGGCGTTGGCGGTCGGTCTAGGCAGCTTCAGTATTTACATGGCGGCCTTCTTTTTTCCAGAAGTGCACCGCAAAAGTGATTTTACCTGGAGCGGGGTAGGGCTTTTTTATGCGTTAATTTTATGGGCTTGTGCGGGACGAATTACTGGTGCTCTCCTGCTTGGTCAAATGGCGGGCGTGGCGATGTTGGGCTGGTTTGCCTGGGAAACTCTGACTTTGCGCCGGCAGGTGACGCCCGTTGCTGAGCAAACACCGATTCCTCAGTCGGCGAATTTGGCGGCAGCAGGCGTGCCGTTTGCTGGCTTGTTTGCCAAGAAAAAAGAACCAGCAGCAGCGGCGAAAAAACCTAAGTTTGTTCGATCGCCCAAACCGAAAACTGATGTGGTTCCAGCACCCACTCTGGATAAGGGCGAGGTAAAGCTAGAGGAACAGCCGGCGATTTCCCCCATAGCTGAAAGTATTGCTGAAAGTGCGATCGACGAGGCAACGGCAGAAAGTGCGATCGCCCCTGACTTGAAAATTCCCGACTCGAAACCACCTGCAATTGCAGAAATACCAGTGTTTTCAGTCGAAACTCCTGCTGCTGAGACTTCACAACCCCTAACAGAATCAGCAGCCAGCAGCTTCACTCCTCCACCTCTACCTCTAGAAATTTCAGAAATAGCCGTTGCACCAAGTGTGGAGCCAGCAGAGGCTCAGCCAGAGCCTCAACAGCAGCCAGAAGTCGATGATTTTGACGAGGAAACAGAATGGAGGGCAGCCGTTAAAGAGTCGCAGGCGGCAGCGGCGGCAGCGGCGGCCCCAACGGCGGCCCCAACTCCTCCTACTCCTCCTCAACCAGCTAAAAAATCCGGCGGTTTCGCAAGTCTGTTCGGCAATATCAAAAATAGTCTCGGCGGTATGTTGGGACTCGGTGTGGCTAAAAACAAGTCTGATACAACTCCCCAGACGCCAAAACCTTCAGTGACTCCAGAATCGATCGCACCTGAATCTCAAATAACGGCAACTCCTGCACCGGCTATCGACCAAATTCTCGAATCCGAATTAGCCCAGGCGGCTGCGGAAGTGGCAGCAGAAAGCAGCAACACTGTTGTGGAAACAAGCCTTGGAGTGCCGTTTCCCACCGATGTTGAAGCAATGGCCGAGTTGATGGCGGCAGACATCGCGAGTTTTGACAAAATAGGGGAAACTCCGATCGAAGATCGATCGTCCGCCCAAATCCAGACACCGCTGGCTGCGGTTGGTGAACCGGAAGCAGCAGCAGGCGTACTAGAAGCAGAAGCCCCTGCTGTATCTCTGGAAACCCAGACACCGCTGGCTGCGGTTGGTGAACCGGAAGCAGCAGCAGGCGTACCGGAAGCAGAAGCCCCTGCAGTATCGATAGAAATGACTGTGGTGGAAATGGCAGAGCCTGTAGAGATAGAAGTACCGGGAGAACCTGGGTTGAGCGTGCAGGTGGAAACGGTTTCAGTATCAGTGATCTCGATCGAATCTACAGATAAAACACCATCTTCTGAGGGAGAACAACCGGAATTGATTCGCCCGAATCCCCCCCCTACAGATAAAACACCATCTTCTGAGGGAGAACAACCGGAATTGATTCGCCCGAATCACCCCGATCCGAATCTAGTCGAAACTGCTAAACCGGCCACTGAATCCAAGTCTGAGAAGGTATCCGGCGAAGATCAGCCGTCATCTTGAGGCAGAAAGTAAAAGGTAGAAACCAGAATTTTTTTTATTCTGCCTTCTGCCTTCTTACTTTTTACTTCTTACTTTTTTCTTCTGCCCTCTTCCTTCACGCTTGACTTCAGTCCTCAACATCGATCGGTTAAATCCGTTAAATCCGTTATATGGTTTCCGGTTGCATCGGAATAATAAAATTGAGTCAACAGTTAACACTCAACCATTTAGTTTTTAGACTCCGAGTCAACAGTTAACAGTCAACAATCAACAATCACGGACGGTGTAACCGGAATAGATATTAAATCCCTTACACTGCGCGTTGCCGAACTTCCTTCTCCCTTAATATTATGAAAGCAATTATGGTCGTGGGAACAACATCTCACGCAGGGAAATCTTTACTCGTTGCAGCTTTGTGCCGAATCTTTTCTCGGCGAGGCTGGCGGGTAACTCCGTTTAAAGGTCAGAATATGGCACTGAATTCCTATGTCACAGCAGCCGGCGGAGAGATTGGTTACGCTCAAGCAGTGCAAGCTTGGGCTGCGGGCGTCGCACCTTGGGTAGAGATGAATCCGATTTTGCTCAAGCCACAAGGAGACATGACTTCTCAATTGATTGTCAAGGGCCGGGCGATCGCCAATGTGCGAGCAGCTCAATATTACGAGCAGTATTTCGATATCGGCTGGCAAGCTATTCGGGAATCTTTAGAATTTCTCAAGCAAGAATTTGACATGATTGTGTGTGAGGGAGCAGGCAGCCCTGCTGAGATTAATCTCAAACACCGCGATTTAACAAATATGCGGGTAGCTAAATATTTAAAGGCTCGGACTTTGCTAGTAGTTGATATCGATCGCGGCGGTGCTTTTGCTCACATCATCGGTACTTTGGAATTGCTCGATCCCGACGAACGAGCTTTAATTAAAGGATTCATTATTAATAAGTTTCGAGGACAAAAATCGATCTTAGATCCGGGTCTGACTTGGCTAGAAGAAAGGACTGGAATCCCGGTAGTTGGGGTGATTCCTTGGATAGACGAAGTGTTTCCCTCAGAAGATTCTCTCGATTTGCTCGATCGACGTTCTCCCAATTCTCAAACCGACATAAATATTTCGGTCATCCGCCTGCCCCGAATTTCCAATTTTACCGACTTTGACCCCTTAGAGTCGGAAACTTCCGTCACCGTCAAATATGTCAGCCCAAAAGACCATTTAGGCCATCCAGACGCCGTAATTTTACCAGGCTCTAAAACTACAATTTCCGATTTGCACGTGCTGCGCCAAACAGGTATGGCAAAAGCTATTCAAAATTATTTAGTAGCTGGCGGTACAGTCATGGGAGTTTGTGGTGGCTTTCAGATGCTGGGAGAAAGTATCACGGATAAAGAAGGCGTGGAGGGAGAAAGGGGAGAATTTCCAGGATTGGGATTGCTGCCTTTGAAAACTGCGATGGCACCGAACAAAATTGCCCGCCAACGCATCGTAACATCTAACTATCCTCAACCGGGTTTGCCAGTTTCCGGTTACGAAATTCATCAAGGAAAAACGCAAATCCTAGAGTCAGATTTGACTCAACCGCTATTTGACGATGCTAGTTTAGGCATTGTCAATACTTCTCAATCAATTTGGGGTACATACCTGCACGGCATCTTTGACAACGGAGCTTGGCGGCGAGCTTGGTTAAATCACTTGCGGCAGCAGCGGGGACTCCGCGCCTTGCCTACTGGTATTCCTAATTACAGAGAACACCGAGAAGCTCTGTTAGACTCTCTAGCAGATACAGTGGAAAAGCATTTAGATATCAAGCATATTTTAGGTTAATTAGTTAACTGTTGACTGTTGACTGTTGACTGTTGACTGTTGATTATTGTTTATTAGAGTTGAGGTTCAAATTCAATGACAAAAGTTTGTTTTTTACCTGATAACGTGACAGTTGAAGCTGAACCGGGAGAGCTTTTATTAGATGTAGCCAAACGTGCAGGGGTTTCTATTCCTACTGGCTGCCTCATGGGTTCTTGTCACGCTTGCGAAGTAGAAATTGATGGCGGAGATACGATTTGTGCTTGTATTTCAGGCATCCCTTCGGGGAAGAAGCAAGTGACAATTAATCTGTATGTTGACCCGACTTGGTAATTTGTTAGTTGACGGTTGACTGTTGACTGTTGACTGACAACTGACAACTGACTAATTTTTTTGCCATTCTTGCTGTTTTTTGCGAGCCGATTGCAGCCATTTTTGGGATTCGGGATAAACCGTTGTGCCGGGTTTGACAGATTCTAATTGATTGATAATTTGTTGCAACTGGCTGAGGGAGTAACCGGGATTTTGAGAATTCACATCTTTTTGCAAGTTTGCCAACAAGCTTTTAGCTTCTTGCAAGGCTTTGGCAGAATCTTTTTCTGCTTCCAGTCTAATCTGGGTAATTCCTAAATTTTTTTGATATTCAGCGAGTTTAGTTTGAGCGTCGAGATAACCAGGGTTATCGACAGAAATCAATTTTAGTCGGTTAATTCCTTCTTGCCACAATTCTGCTATTTGCTCCCACTGTGCGGCGGGATGGGGAGGCTTTTGGGAGGCGACGGCGGCGGACAGAGCAAATTCTTTAGCAGCTTCAATTAAGTTGTCAGCCTGCACAGAACCGGTGGCGACGCCGCCCATTGCTTGAAAGTCTCTTTCTGCTGCTTTGAGTGTTTTCTTAGCCGTTTCTCCTGCGAGGGTTTCGGCGGGAATTTGATTGAGTTGGTCGATCGCACTTTGCCAATTTACCGTCGCTTTTTGTCTATCCGCAGCAGTTTTGGCTTGCTGATACTCCTGTTTCGCGGCCTTTAGCGTTTGTTCGACTTGATTTAACTGAGTAAAAGCATTTTTTTGCTGGAAAATCTGAGCCTCCATCCGCCCCACATTTTTGCGGGCGGCTTGAAATTCATCGACTGTAAACCGCCAACGGCAGCCGAAAAAAGAGCAGTAGGTTTGTGGATAATAACCTAAAAACCAAACTGGCAAGGCGTCGAGGTGTTTTTGCGCCTCTTTTGCTTTAATTTCGCCCAAGTCAAAATCAGCGACAGCCGTGGCTTTATTCACCAGTTGATCGGATTGTTCCACAAGGGCGATCGCCTGGCGGTAATTGTGATCCATACTCATAAAACTCGGCAGCAATAATATCGGCATTGTTTTCGCCACGGGCCAGCGAATCATCGGAAAAGGTAGATTTAGCAGCCAAATTATCCCCGCAGCACTTCCCAGCAAACTCCCAGCAAAGATGATTTTACCGAACAATCCGGGCGGGCGGTTGGCTTTGACGGCTGCTTTGAGAGCTTGTTCGCTGAAGTTGGGAAATTCGTCTTTGAAGGTATCGCGGATTTCTTCTTTTGAGGCGAAAGTGCCGTTTTGCAAGCGTAATTTCTCCAACCGCTTGATTACCATCCGTCGGTAGACATCACCGGCTAGACTATCAGCCGCCGCGCACTTGTCAACTTCGGTCCGCAAAATTTCAAAAGCTCGATCGGTAAGACGCGCCATAAAACTCACCTATTCCCTTTTAATTATTTTACAGGTTCCCGTGTAAATAATTGTTAAAATATATAAAGCCCACATCAAATATCCGAATTAATTTCATGCCGACTGCTTTAATCACCGGTGCTTCTGGCGGAATTGGTGCAGCCTTTGCCGCCGAATTAGCCAAACGCCAGCACAATCTAATCTTGGTAGCTCGATCCGAAGACAAATTGCAACAGCTAGCTGCTACACTGCAACAGGAATTCAATATTTTAGTCGAAATTATCGTTCAAGATTTGACCGCACCGGCCGCTGGAACTGCTGTATTTGACGCAGTTGTTAAAAAAGGTTGGACGGTTGATTTGTTGGTGAACAATGCGGGTTTTGGTGATTACGGTGTTTTTGCCGATCGCCCGCTTGACAAACAAGTAACCATGGTCCAACTAAATATTGTAGCATTAGTTGAACTATCGCACTTGTTTTTGCAGGGAATGAGGCAGCGAAAAGCAGGAAGTGTCATCAATGTTAGTTCGATCGCAGCTTTTCAACCGATGCCGTACTTGTCGATGTATGCAGCTACTAAAGCCTTTGTTTTGAGTTTCAGCGAGGCACTTTGGGCGGAAAACAAAGATTTAGGAATTCGCGTTTTGTGCCTTTGTCCAGGGCCGACCGAATCGGACTTTTTCGCAGTAGCTGAATTTCCTAAATCAATGGCATCCAGTAGCGGGCAAAAACTCGTTCCCGCAGCGGAAGTAGTGCGAGATGCTCTCAAAGCTTTAGACAAAAATGAGTCTCATGTTGTGACAGGGGGAATTCCCAATCAAATCATCGCCAATATGCCTCGATTGATGCCGCGAGAACTTTTGGTGAAGTCGGTAGAAAAGGTGTTTCGGGCGAAAGCTTAATTATATCATGTCCGGTCGATTAACCATGATATGATCGGGAGGAACACCACCCCCATCAAATAAAGAATGCCAAAACGAA
>NZ_JAUBUE010000069.1:0-21849 GCF_036705305.1 Microcoleus sp. B3-D7
TGAGAACTCTCTCGCTTATTAACCATTTTCTCCACTCAGCTCATGCTGAGTCAATTTGTGCTTAGTCTAAACTCCAAATACTATGGCTACCGACAAGAAACATATCGCCGTTTATCTCGCTCCCGAAGTCGAGCAAGCGCTGATTGCGTTTTGCCAACAGAGGGGCTTGATATCTAAGAAGGGGACTATGTACTCCGCTGGAGTGAATGCTGCACTTGCACAGTTCTTTGAGATTGCAGACACCGAGGCAAATAACACGCCTAGTAAATCTAGTAACACACTTAACGATAGTGGTAACATACCAGTTAATTTAAGTAACATACCTACTGAAAGTGTTGTCGTAAAGGTACTGCCGGGAAAATCCCTTGCCTGAGTGAGGATGAGGCTGAATCACTCAGGCAGGAACTGGATGCGGTACGTATCGAGAATCAGCGGTTACAGAGTATGTTAGGTAACTCAGAGGGTGAAACGAAAAAACTTAATCAACAGTTGGAGGAAGTACGATCGCAACTTGAAGCAGTGCAGGCTAACCCACCGATAACACCAGTAGCTGAATTTAAGCTACCAGAACCCGCCTCGGCACTTAATTTACTCAAAGGTAAGCGTAAGAAGTCGAAAACCGACTTAGGGGACATAGAAGCCCTTTGGGATATATTGAGTAGCCTCTAGCATGAAGGCAGCCTTAACCAAGCGATCGTCCGCTCCATTTGCGCGATCGCGTCACTCGCACTATGCAGATGATGTGACTGTAGGTTTTCGGGTTCTGACCGGGAGAGCCAACCGCAACTCAAAATCAAACAGCCTGAATGAAAAAAAAATCATTTGATGCAACAGAAAACAGGTTAGCATTTCCCAGCTTAGCCGCCTACGTTGGGCGGCTACTACTAAAAAAGCAAGGTGGTACCAATAGACGATTGATAGAAGAGTTCGCTTGTAAGCGGGTATCAGGTAAAGGACACTAGGACAGGTAAACAGGCAATAGCAAGGGCTGAAATGCCCCAAAAACACCCCTTTTGCTAGAGTGCTGATAGAAATTAGTCAACTAGAGCCTGAAAGTGTTGGAAAATCGTTACACAACCATATCCATCAAAATTTGCTGAGAGCTCACTTCCGGGCAATTAGCAGGTGGCCGCCGCTGAGAGTAGTGTCCCCCAGACTGCAAATCCCAAGCTTGGCGGTTGTCCGCCAGCATTACTCCCAAAATTTCTTGCAATTCCTTAGCAATTGTCGGATCTTCCACTTGAACTATCGCCTCAACCCGTCTTGTGAGATTGCGCTGCATCCAATCCGCAGAACCAATATACACCTCTTCATCCCCACCGTTGAAAAAATAAAACATCCGAGAATGCTCTAAAAAGCGGCCGATAATACTGATAACTCTGATATTTTCGCTAACACCCTCAACGCCGGGACGCAAACAGCAAATCCCCCGAATAATCAAATCAATTTTAACTCCCGCTTGTGAAGCTTCGTACAAAGCAACAATGATTTGAGGGTCAACTAAAGCGTTCATTTTAGCGACAATGCGGCCGCAGCTACCGATACCGCCTTCGGCCTGCAAGCGGCAGAATTCGGCCTCGCGCCGGATTAAAGCTAAAAATCGATCGCGCATATTGACCGGCGCTACCAATAATTTGCGATAAGATACCTGTCGCGAATAACCAGTCAAATAATTAAACAAATCCGTCAAATCCGAACCCAAATCCTCGCGACAACTCAACAAACCCACATCGGTATAGAGTCCGGCTGTTTTGGGATTGTAATTGCCGGTGCCGATGTGGACATAGCGGCGGATATACCCTTCCTCGCGACGCACTACCATCACAATTTTGGTGTGGGTTTTGAGTCCCACCAAACCGTAAACTACGTGGACTCCCGCTTGTTCTAACTTGCGAGCCCAATTAATATTATTTTCTTCGTCAAACCTAGCTTTGAGCTCTACTAAAACCGCTACCTGCTTGCCGTTTTCCGCTGCTTGAATTAAGGCGCTGACGATCGGCGAATCACCCGAAGTGCGGTATAAAGTCATCTTAATCGCTAACACGGAGCGATCGTGCGCCGCCTCAGTAATAAACCGCTGTACCGTCGCAGCAAACGAGTGATAGGGATGGTGCAGCATCAAATCCCCCTGCCGGATGGTGGTGAAAATATCCTCGCCCTCTTCAGCATCCAACCTCGATTTGTCTAAAATCCTTGCCGATTCCGAGTTCCGCAATCGCGGCGGCACAACCGGAGTCCAAGGCGGGTCTTTCAGTTCCGGCACCGGCAACCCCACAAAAGACATCAAATCCTTGAGGCCTAGCAGCCCCTCTACGACGTAAACATCTTGCTCACCGAGATCCAGCTCCTCCATCAGCATATCTCGCAGCGCAGGCGGCATAATCGCTTGAATTTCCATCCGCACCGCAGAACCTCCAAACCGGCGTTTGCGGAGCTCCTGTTCTATTGCCAGCAGCAAATCCTCTGCCTCATCTTCCTCCACCGTCAAATCGGAATTGCGAGTAATGCGGAACGGGTGATATTCCTCTACGTCCATCCCCGGAAACAAAGCTTCTAAATTGTGGGCAATCACCTGTTCTAGGGGCACGCCAGTCCAAACAGGAGATTTGCCCCTCTGCTGCCACTGCAAATCCCCCGGCAGCGGCACAAACCTCGGCAAAACCTGCGGTACTTTGACGCGGGCAAACAATTCTTCCCGGGTGTCGGGGTCCCTGACTACTACTGCTAAATTGAGGCTGAGATTTGAAAGGTAGGGGAATGGGTGGCTGGGGTCAACTGCTAGGGGAGTGAGTACGGGAAATACTTGTTCTTTGAAGTAGCGGTGCAAGTAATTGCGCTGTTCTTGATTGAGGTCAATGTAGTCGAGAATGTAGATTTCGCTTGCTGCTAGTTTCGGCCGCAGGGTTTGCTCAAAATACGAGTGCTGCTGAGTAACCATCGGCAAAAGCCGCTTGTTCAGGGCATCTAGCTGTTGTTGGGGGGTGCGGCCGTCGGAGGTTAATTTGCTGACTTTTGCGTGTACTTGTTGTTTGAGGGCGCCCACGCGCACCATAAAATATTCGTCTAGGTTGGAGCTAAAAATAGCGAGAAATTTGAGTCTTTCTAAAAGGGGCGTGCGGGGGTCGAGGGCTTCGTGGAGCACGCGGTTGTTGAATTCTAGCCAGCTTTGTTCTCGGTTGAAGTAGTATTGGGGGTCGCTGAGGTTGATTTCAGTGTAGGTTTTGGCGGGGGTCTTTTTTGGCTTGGGCATGGTTTGAGGGAGTCTTTGGGAGGCTCTGTTGATCGCATCTGTGAATTAGTATCGCAGGTTAAACTATTTGTTCGCATCTGCTTTTAGTCGATCGCTCAAACATTGAATTTAAGCAAAACCTTCAACTATTTTTCGAGGATTACCACGAAATCCTCAATCATCACATCAAAAGTTCGAGCCAGCTTGTGGACGGCTGCAAAGTCAACCATTGCCATCCCCTGAGAACGGGCATAATTGCTAATCGTACTGTAGCCCACGCCCGATCGCTCCGCAACTTCCTTGAGCGTCCATCCCTTCTCGGCCGCCAACTCTCGAACCCGCAATCTGACTAAGCCTTTGCTCATATTCACTATTTACAAAATTTTGGATTTAGTATAATATATCAAAAAGCGATCGCCCCCGGTCTGCCAACTAAAGACGATCGCCAGTTAAAATTAATCCCGACAGATAATTTCTGTCGATCGCACTTAGCAGAGATAGATTTAGCTACCACCACCAGATGCAACTACAATGATATCAGAAAATCAGCTAAGATCGTCAACGATCGGCGCATCAAAAATTATTCACAAATCGTCGATCGTCAATCCGCGATCTAGATTTGTCACCGAAGAAACAGTGGCACTCCTGTTCAACATCTCACCTGAACAGATATACCGGATTGATTGCTGCCACAACGTGGTGTATGTTCATGCCAAAGGCCTCAGTCGATTTGTCAGCTACGCTGATTTCCCCCCAATCTTAGAAGTAAAACCGCCCTGTGCTCAAGATTTTGTCGCCTGGTACAAACGCTGGAAACGGACACAAGCACCAGATTTTTGGACTAAATTCTATACGTACAACTTCAAAACGGCTGTTTCAGTGGACAGCTTGCTTGAATGGGGTAAATTAGTTGCTACAGTTAAATCGGTAATTTCTGCCTCAGCGCTGCAACAGCTACGAGATGTTTACGCTCAAGAAAAAACATTGATGGAAAATTTTTAAAGCAGTCGGCGCGAGTAAACCCGCGATTGTTTGCCACCAGCAAGATAAATGTAAGGTGCGCTTCGGCGCACCCTACGAAATAGAGATTCTACTCAAAACTCTTCTTTACCTTCCAATCCCCACATATTGGAAACCAGCCGCTTCTAAAGCCTTCTTGTCTAAGAAATTGCGGCCATCAATCATCACTGGATGATTCATCAACTTCGCCATTTTATCGTAATCTAAATTGCGAAACTGTTCCCAGTCCGTCACCAACACCAAAGCATCGCAACCGTCTGCCAACCTTTCCGGGTCAGTTTCTACCAAAACTCCCGACAAACCGTGACGCATCCCAGTTTGAGAAACGATCGGATCGTAAGCTTTAACTTTCGCTCCCAACCGATTCAAATTCTCGATTAAAATCAGCGCTGGAGCATCCCGCAAATCGTCAGTATCCGGCTTGAAAGTCAAACCCAAAAGTCCGACAGTTTTACCTTTGAGAATCTTCAAAACGTGCTGCAACTTTTCAATAGCAATGAACCGCTGGCGTTCGTTAACTTCCACTGCCGCTTTCAGCAAATGTGCCTCGTAGCCGTAATCGTCAGCAGTGTGAACTAAAGCTGAGACATCTTTGGGGAAACAAGAACCGCCCCAACCAATGCCAGCTTGCAAAAACTTGTTGCCAATCCGTGAATCTAAGCCGATACCTCGGGCAACTTGACTAACATCTGCACCAACCCGATCGCAAATATTAGCAACTTCATTAATAAAGCTAATCTTCGTAGCCAAAAAAGCATTAGCTGCGTACTTAATCATCTCCGCTGAACTGATATCAGTCATCACCACAGGAACCTCCGGCAAAGACTGATTTTCTGCAAACTTGCGATCGACAATCGGCCGGTATAACTGTAGCATCATATCCATAGCCCGCCGAGAGTTGCTGCCGAGAACAATGCGATCGGGATTAAAAGTATCGAAAACAGCACAGCCCTCCCGCAAAAACTCCGGGTTGCTAACCACATCAAATACCACACCTTTTTTTGCTGCTACTTCCTCACCCGTAGCCGCATCATTTGTTTGAGCTTTTTGACGTTCCGCCAAACCGTCGAGGACAATCCTCCGCACCCAGTCCCCGGAACCGATGGGAACCGTAGATTTATTGACAATGACTTTGTAATCGCCGTCGAGGTGAGCTCCAATTCCACGAGCAACCGCTTCCACGTAGCGAGTATCGCTTTCCCCAGTAGGCAAAGGAGGCGTCCCCACGGCAATAAACAAAATGTCCCCGTGAGCCACTCCGGCTGCTAAATCCGAAGTAAATTCTAGATTGCCCGACGCAGATGCAGAGGACATTAATTCAGACAGTCCAGGTTCAAAAATAGGCGACTGTCCAGACTTCATTAATTTTACTTTTTCTTCGTTGTTGTCTACGCAAATCACGTGGTGACCGATGTGGGCCAAACAAGTGCCGGTGACTAAGCCAACATATCCTGTACCGATGACGCAAACATGCATACAAATGTCCTCAAAGTTAGTAAAAAAATCAGATAGGAATTGGTAATCGCAAATCGAGAATTGGGAATTGGGAATAAGGAAGATTTTTTTTCTCCCCCACTCTCCCAGTCTCCCCCTCTCCCAGTCTCTACTTTTGGTTTCCCTCTATGCGATCGCGAAAATCCTTTATAGTCAACTCTAAACCTTGATCAAGCGGCACAGTTGGCTCCCACCCCAACCAATTTTTAGCACGAGTAATATCCGGTTGTCGCTGTTTTGGATCGTCTTCCGGCAGCGGTTTAAAAATAATTTCTGCCCCTGGATTAATCGTGTTTTGAATTTTTTGTGCCAGTTCCAATATAGTGTATTCGCCGGGATTCCCCAAATTCATCGGTCCGATTTGGTCGCTATTCATCAAACGAATAAATCCTTCCACCAAATCAGAAACGTAGCAAAAACTCCGGGTTTGGGAGCCGTCGCCGTACACAGTCAGCGGTTGATTCCGCAAAGCTTGAGCAATAAAATTGCTCACTACTCTACCGTCATTTTCCAACATCCGGGGGCCGTAGGTATTGAATATTCGCACAACTCGAATGTCTACCCCATTTTGACGATGGTAATCAAAAGATAAGGTTTCAGCTACTCGCTTCCCTTCGTCATAACACGATCTGATCCCGATACAATTAACGTTGCCACGATAATCTTCTGTTTGTGGATGAACGTCAGGATCTCCGTACACTTCGGAAGTGGAAGCGAGAAAGAATCTTGCTTTTACCCGTTTGGCCAATCCCAACATATTCATCGTGCCGATGACGTTTGTTTTAATTGTCTTGACAGGGTTGTACTGATAGTGTATGGGGGAAGCGGGACAAGCCAGATGGTAAATCTGATCTACCTCTAACCGAATCGGTTCCGTGATGTCGTGGCGGATCAGCTCAAAATACGGGTTGTCCAGCCATTTGAGGATATTGCGTTTAGTCCCGGTGTAAAAATTATCCAGGCAGACTACCTCATGTCCTTGGGCCATTAAGCGATCGATTAGGTGAGAACCGAGGAAACCTGCACCGCCTGTGACTAAAATTCTCATTGTGGAAACTGCCGTTCTGTTTAGGGGTAGGACTGTGGTACAAAAATTCAGTCGCTAGAATGAAACTTTCTAATAGAATAACAAAATTGCGATCGACAATGTAAAGACTTATGCGTCACTTTTATAAAATCTTTAATTAACTTAGCATTTTCAAATACTTGGAACAAAGTGCTATAATTCGCAAATGTCGGTAGCAATTTTTATTTAAGCTTTAATATTTCCGAAAAAACACTCTTGACATTAATTAGGTTATTTGTTAGTGGTTATTGGTTATTTGATGACTTCGGTCTGAGGTTGGGCGATGCGCTAGGGGATAGCTGCGCTTCACTGGCTTATTTGAAAAAACCAGGGTCGATTTATCTGAAAAGCAATATGAGAGAAATTATGTCGATCTAAAAAATTAGGTAATAATTTCAGGAAAACTATAGTTTTACTTGAATCGTTAGGGCCGCCAATAATGTAAATATTTGGCATAATAGTAATATTAATTTGATAGCTTTTCTCTTAGTCCCCCTCTGCAGGGACAAGAGTTTGTGTACGATTGGTTTCAACCGCCGAATACTCAAAGGGATAACTAACTATCCCTTCCCTTCCAATGACATCTCAACCCAGCGGCGGAATAGTTCGACAGTAATACAGTAGCAACCATCAATTTCTCGAACCACATCGTGGCGTTCGAGAGTTTTTAGTGCTTCCAGTAAACTTATCTCATCCATCCCTGTTTCTTGACTCAGCCTGTCGAGATTCATTCCTTTTAAGTGAGGTGCTAAGGCTTTTAAAATCTCCTGTTGTCCCGATGCGCCTTGTGTTGCTTGACCCCAAACTCCTGTAAAATAGTAGCGACCTCGGCTGAAGAATTCCGGGTCATTGATGACAGTTGCTACGTCTTCTAGTGTAAACATTGGATCGCGGGGGCGTCGGATTTCAAATACTTGGTCGTTGTAGAGGCGGACTAACAGAAATCCTACCAATTGCGTGAGGTAGGGTTGGCCATGTGTTAGTTCATAAATGCGATCGAGGGCTTCTGGTTTGTAGTCGAGGAGAAAATCATCATCGGGATTCGCTAAAACTTGGCGAGTTGCACCTAGACTCAGGAAACCTACTCGGATGGGGATAATGCTAGCAAAAAAAGGATTGAAATAATCCTGGGTCATTTCATCCAAGGTGTGCAATCCGGCAAAAGCAAAGGCTACTTTAGAACTCATTTGCACCATCCCTCGCAAAAAACCGATAAAATCTTGATTGATGTTCCCAGCGTCTATCAATTCTTCTATTTTTTCAAACTCGTCTAAAGCAACGATCAATCCACTTTCTACATTTGCTATTACTTGTTCGATGTATCGTCCAAAAGTGAGATAGGGTAAATCGAGTAAATCGCGATCGGCAGGAGGTGCAATCTTGACTGTTTTGGCAATGGCATCGGTGATGAATATTAGCAGTTCGCCGACTCCTTGAGAGCAATCTCCTACCCGCAGCAAATTGACATAAGCCACCTGTACTTTTGAGCCTAAGCAGTTGCTAGCATTCAACAAAATCGAAGTTTTTCCCATCCGCCGATGACCGTAGATAGCCACAGATTGAAGCGGATTGCCTTTTACCCACAACTCCTCTAGCTGTCTGATGATGTCTTCGCGGCCGACAAATAGATTACCTTGGACTGGATCGCCAATTATATAGGGGATACTGACTGGTTGAGTAATCGAAATATCTCCGATTTTCCCGGTCACTTGCAGTAATATTTGTTGCCATTTTTGGGCAGTTTGAATAATTAAATCTCGTTCACATTGTGGTATAATATCTGGAGTATCGAGGATAGTTTCAAGCTCGCCTAATGCTCGGTTGAGGGCAAGGGAACGGGCAGAACGAGATACGCTATTCTGGACGACTTGAACATCGGCAATTACCCGCCGTAGAGAAGCAATTGCTTCCCAAGTAGTCTCACGCAGCAGAGGTGGATTTGGGGAAGCAGGCAGTTTCAGGGAAGCAATCTCGGCTAGTTCTGCTGTTTGGTGAAAATCTGTGAGAATCTGCGCTAAGGAAAACATTTCCTCTCCATAAAGCAGATCTCGCACTACAGCGAAAGCCTCTGTAGCTTTGTCTGGTTCTTGCTCGTGGAGATACCAGAAACCAGCAGCAGAGGCACGGGCAGGAGTATCTAAACGAATTTCTGTTTGAAAAAGAGCTTGAATTTGTTGTCGCCAAGGTTTGATGATAAAAAAAGCTGCTACTGCTTCTGACTTCATTACTTCACTTAGAGAAGCTGAGGCAAAACGCACCAACTTCCAATCATAAGGATCTTCTGATAATTGAGCGACGCGATCGATAAGTTGTTCTTTTGGTGTCTCTGCTAGCGCGCGATTTACAGCTTTAACAACAGGGATAAACTGAAGGGTAAATTTTAGTAGTTGGTCAATATTGTGCAATCCTGTTTCCCAATCCCGCTTCAGCCAATTAGCTATTTGCGAAGATAGGTAGGGAAGGGGAAGTGGGGTAATGTGAGGAAATTGTCTATTTTCCTGTTGACGCTGGAGTAGGGTAAACGGTACAGCGAAAAGCCAATTTTCAGGACGTGCGAACGCCACGCTGATCGCCACGCTGATCGCCACGACCCACATCACGTCCGACGCCACACCCAACCCCACGCCCGACGGCACGTCCCACACCACGCCCAACCCTACCCCCGACGCCACGACCCATATCACGCCCGACGCCACGACCCACATCACGCCCAACGCCACGCCGAACCACACGCCCAACGCCACGCCCGACGCCACGGGCAACGTGACGCCCGACGCCATGCCCAACCCGACGCCCGACGCCACGGCCAACGCCACG
Source organism: Microcoleus sp. B3-D7 (assembly GCF_036705305.1). Lineage (NCBI taxonomy): Bacteria > Bacillati > Cyanobacteriota > Cyanophyceae > Oscillatoriales > Microcoleaceae > Microcoleus > Microcoleus sp. B3-D7. Next base: position 9,627 of record NZ_JAUBUE010000069.1, read on the forward strand.
GCCAACGCCACGCGCAACGTCGTGCGCTCAACCACGCCGGACACCACGCTCGACGTTCTGCCCAACGCCACGCCGAACGCCACGCCGAACGCCACGCTCGACGTTATGCCCAACGCCACGCCACGCCGAACGCCCGACGTTATGCCCAACGCCACGCCCGACGCCACGCCGAACGCCAGGCGCAACCAATGGATAGAAATGCCTATTTCCTCGAAAAATTTACTCAAGCCTACGGGGATAACAATGATTAACATCAAGGCTTGTAGAATTAACTGACACAGGACGGAATTTTGACGCAACCATTCCCACTTTTCTCGCCAGGTTTTGGCGTCTTGTAAATTAGATTCACCCCCAAAGGTAGACTCATACCACCGCAAAGCTTGAGGAAAGAAAAACACCCAATATAACAATTGCAGGTAATCTAAAGGATTCCACAAAGAAAGAGGACGCTTCAGTTTTGGAGCTAAATCTAACCGAGGAACAGGGCGATGGTTTTGACTCATAAATAGGTGGGGATGAATAAACAGGACTTACGCACGGGTGGTGAGAAACCGGGTTTTTTACCAAATCTGCGATGATCTAACGAAATATTTTCGTAAAAAACCCAGTTTCTGGGCCCCAATGTGTAAGCCCTAGTTGATATAACGGGCATAAGTTTGATAGCACAACTGCATCAATTTCTGAGGATAGCCGCCACTTTCAGCAATTAACTCCGCAATTTCTTCCTCAGTAAAATTCACTGGCTGAGCAACAGGTGTTAACCAGGAAGCCTGGAGGCGACTAACAATAAATTCGCGGCAGATTTTTTCATCCCACAGCTTCAGATTTTCCTCAATGCAAATCCCTTGGAAAGGAGATTTTTTGTCTTGACTGTCAGGAAACAGGACATCAAGAGGGGTGGAGGCGGCGACAACTAGACGCAAAGGGGCGTCACTTCCATAGGCCAAACCCCGCAATTGGCTGCGTACTTGGTTAGTAAATCCATCCCATATCATGTTTTCGACTTCATCTAAAAGCAACAGGAAGCGGAATTGGGGCGAATCTAAAGCCCGTGATAACTCAGTACCCTTTGCTTTCTCGATACCCGTTAATCTGCACAAAGCACCGTAAAAGTCATTTTCACCGCAAACATTTTCTAAGTTTAGGTAAATGGGTTTGCGAGGCTCACGGAGTTGATTTGGTGCTTCTCGGTAAATGGCTTGTAGCAGAGAACTTTTGCCGATCGCTCTTTCGCCAATGATTGCTACGCTACTGCCACTATTGAGCAGATCAAATACCGTTCTAATTTCCCCTTTCCTACCAAAGAAAAATTGCGGTTTGTCTATCCTGCCACTTAGAGGAAAAAATGGATTATTGTAGTTGATATTTGGTTGTTCTACTTCTGCGGTTGGATTGTCATTTGGTAAAGGTATTTGGGGCGATGACGTCCCATTGGGTTCTCGAATTTCCTCCCAATCCAATCCTAAAGCCTTGCAAATTCCAACAAAATACTGGCGTTTGACTCTGTTGCCGGTGAAAAAATTATTAACTGTTTGAAGACAGATGCTTTTCTGGAGAGTTTTGCCTTCCACCACGACGTAATCGGCTAAGTCTTCGCGACTCCAGCTTTTGCCTGTGAGAGCAATTGTTGCTTTTGCGATTCCGGCCTTAGATGCTGTGAGCGTTGGTTGTGGCATACCTAAATTACAGACCTTTTAAGTATTATAGCGGGCGATCGCCAACCAAACGCATCCTAAACGCATACCAAACTCATACTAAGCGAAACCTATACACAGGCTGACTTTCAAGCTTTTACTATTTAAGATTAAGACATATCCAATAAGAAAGTAGCAATTATGAAAGCTAAACCAAATATGACACCTGCTAAACCCAAATCTACTACAATGACTCGTAAAAACACTTTTCCTCAATCTCCCTCTCCTTTCCAGTACGTCTTCGCCACTGTTATCTTTTTTACCTTACTTTCTGGAGGAGTCTCTTTACGAATTAGTACCGAAGATCGGCCATCTCCCCAACAAGCTCGCATTTTTGAGACTTGCAATAGCACTTGGAATATGGGTGTGGGTGCGATTTTCGGACTTTTAAGTAGTAAGGTAGTTCAAGATAATGATGATGATAATGATAATGAGTAATCTCTGATAGTTTATTTGCAAAAGGGCGATCGCCATTCATTTCCAAAAGTGCGATCGATCGCTCTTTCAAAAACCCTAACTCCTGCTCAGACAGTTGACGTGCTAAACTCAGAGTATCGTCACAGCCACAAACAGAATGCAAACCATTACCATCACCATTCCAGACGAGCGCCTGCACAAGCTCCAAGAAATCGCCAATATCCTCGGCGTTTCCCTAGAAGAATTACTGCTTGCGGGTGCTGAAAACTTGCTCGCACCACCAGAAACATCCTTCCAAAATGCTATGGAATACGTCCTCAAAAAGAATGCTGATCTCTACCAAAAGCTCGCGTAATGCGCTATCTAACTTTAACAGAAATCTTAGAACTTTATCGGCGCATTATCGAGCAGTCTGGCGGAGCATTTGGCATCGCTAATTTAGAAGCCTTAGAGTCAGCTTTAGCTCAGCCGCGCATGACGTTTGGCGGGGAGGAACTTTACCCAACTATCGTGGAAAAAGCTTCAGCCCTTGGATTTGCTTTGATTAAAAATCATCCTTTCTTAGATGGTAACAAACGCATCGGTCACGCAGCAATGGAAGTCTTTCTAGTTTTGAATGGCTTTGAGATTTCTGCACCTGTGGAAGAGCAAGAACAAATTATATTACAAGTCACATCAAGCGCGATTGCCCGCGATGAATTTACTGAGTGGCTGCGCTGTCATATTGTTCCTCATTCTATTTGATAAATTATGACGGAGAACCTCACGTTATATTTCAGCCAGACCTAGGAGAGGCAAATGAATCTAGCCGATGAAATTACAATCAATCAAATTCAACAAGAATTAATTAGCCAAGAAGATGCAAAAAACTGGTTTTTAAGCTTCCCAACCGAAGACCAGCAGGAAATATTGCAGCGGCTATCCTACATGACCCTCCAAGCAAGGGCGCGAGAAGAAGATGTTTCCCTAGCTATTGCCAAATCAAAACTTCGCCCAACTTACACCCCTTGTGTGTTGCTGAGTAGAGGGCGATTAAAAGAACAAATGGCAAAGCTTTTGAAACTGCCGCCCTCAGAATCTATCAAAACCTTTTTCCTGTTAATGAGTTTATTGGCAATTGCCGATGCGCGCAGGTACTGCAAATATTGTCAAGATGGCTGTAGCCACTGGTGGCATCGCGATTTGAGCGATCGCAAAGTTGTAGATGAAATTCAGCGCGAGTTTCAACAAAGGATTCTTGTTTAAGTTGTAGTAAGCTGTGATGCGAGCGGGCGATCGCCACTCACGCTGCAGCCATATTCTGGGCTTCCACAGGGACGGGCTCTCCGGCCCATCCCACAAGAAAACCGACTCTTTGTGCAACAGGCCCGAAAGCCTGTTTTAGATGACTGCAAACAACTACAAAAAAACCGACTCTTTGTGCAACAGGCCCGAAAGCCTGTTCCTGACAAAAAGCTACACAGATTAGGAATCTCGATCGAGCTTCAGCACAGCCATAAAAGCCTCCTGCGGCACATCCACAGTACCCACAGACTTCATCCGCTTCTTACCCTTCGCCTGCTTTTGCAGCAACTTCTTCTTCCGCGAAATATCACCGCCGTAACACTTCGCCAACACATCTTTCCGCAAAGCCGGAATGTGTTCCGAAGCAATCACCTTCGCGCCAATTGTCGCTTGAATCGGCACCTTAAATTGATGACGGGGAATCAACTCCTTGAGTTTTTCCGTCAATCCGCGGCCCACATTATAAGCCTTATCGCGGTGTACGATCATCGCCAAAGCATCAACCGGATCGCCATTAATTAAAATGTCCATTTTCACTAACGGATTTTCGCGATAACCGATGATGTGATACTCCATGCTCGCATAGCCGCGCGATCGCGATTTCATCTGGTCGAAAAAGTCCGTCACTACCTCCGCCAAAGGCAACTCGTAAACCAGCGTAGTTCGGCCTTGACTCAGATACTTCATATCCATAAAAATGCCCCGCCGACTTTGAGACAGTTCCATCAGCGCGCCCACATAAGTTTCTGGCGACAGCATTTCTACCCGCACATAAGGTTCCTCAATTTTCTCGCGATACTGAGGATCGGGCAAGTGGCTGGGATTGTCAATTGTTAACACTTCCCCTTTAATTGTTGTGATTTGATAAACCACAGAAGGAGCCGTAACAATCAAATCCAAATTGTATTCTCTCTCCAGTCTTTCTTGCACAATTTCCATGTGCAGTAAACCCAAAAAACCGCAGCGGAAACCAAATCCCATCGCACTCGAAGTTTCCGGTTCGTAAGAAAGCGCCGCATCGTTGAGTTCGAGTTTTTCTAAAGCTTCCCGCAAATCTGGAAATTGGTCAGCATCAATCGGGAACAAGCCGCAAAAAACCATCGGTTTTGCTTCTGTATAACCCGGCCAAGGCTCTGGTGCCGGCTTTTTGACCAAAGTAATCGTATCGCCGACGCGAGCATCAGCTACGGCTTTAATTGCCGCGCCCAGATAACCAACTTCCCCCGCGTGCAGTTCGTCTACTTGAACTTGAGTCGGTGAAAGGATGCCTAATTCATCGATGACATATTCCTTACCCGAAACCATCAACAAAACTCGATCGCCCTTTTTGACACTTCCGTCCATCACCCGGAAATACACAATTACCCCGCGATAAGGGTCGTAATAACTATCAAAAATTAGCGCCCGCAGCGGTTTGTCAACAGTATCCTGCGGCGGTGGCACCAATTCGACGATCGACTCCAAAATCTCATCTATACCAATTCCTTCCTTAGCAGAAGCCTCAATCGCCCCGCTACAGTCCAGACCGATAATTTCTTCAATTTCCCCTTTTACCCGTTCCGGTTCTGCCCCCGGCAGGTCAATTTTATTTAAAACTGGAATAATTTCCAAATTATTTCCCAAGGCAAGGTAGACATTTGCCAAGGTTTGTGCTTCCACGCCTTGAGATGCGTCTACCACCAGCAGCGCCCCTTCGCAAGCAGCGAGCGATCGCGACACCTCGTAAGAAAAGTCCACGTGTCCAGGAGTGTCGATCAGGTTGAGCACGTACTCCTGACCGTCCTTGGCAGTGTAATTCATCCGAGCCGCTTGCAGCTTGATCGTAATGCCGCGTTCGCGTTCGAGATCCATATTGTCTAAAAACTGCTCCTTCATCTCCCGTGCCTGCACAGTCCCAGTCGCCTGCAACAGGCGATCTGCCAAGGTCGATTTTCCGTGGTCGATGTGAGCAATAATCGAAAAATTACGAATGCGAGATACAGGGACGTTAGTCATGTTTTTTATCGAAGAGCTAATCGGCAAAGGATACTTTTTGTTGTATGATTACACAAGCAAGAGTAGAGTGCTTACTTCAACCTCTTACTGGGGATTGAGATGAAACCACAACTGAGACAAACCTCAAGAGTATCAGTTATTACCCTTCAAGTGTCCGGGCTCGGTCGGACACCCAAAAGGAAAAAACTTTTCTCTGTCTCATTGTACAGAAAGCTGTTAAGCGGTTGAGGAAAGGTGGGGTGCAAATCAGGGACTGCAAATATCTAGTCCAGTCGGTTGTCATCAAAAGAATTGAAACTTAAGAATTAAAACTAGGATTTTTTAACTATGAGCCAGTCAAGTATACCCTCCCACAGTTCGTCAGAAAAAGTGGAACTATCTATCCATATAGATTCTGAACTCCTCGACCAAATTAAGCACTTGACGAATGACCCCAGCAAAGTCATTGAAACAGCAATCAAGCAGTGGCTCAGAGGCGAGCGCCGCGAAGACGAGCTGGCTCTGAGTTTACGCCGCAACCCCCCAGTCCCGCCCCGCGGTGAGTGGAACGACTGAGGTGTTCTCGCCCCAGACGGCGCGCGCAAATCTGCAGGCTGTGAAATTTAGATCGCGCGGGCGAACTCCTGCAGATTTCGTGGCTAAAGCTACAGGTGGTGGGCGAGTGAACTCGGCTAAATCACAACCTCGGAACTATTCCAGGTGAGGGAAAAAATGCGTGAGCCAGTCCCTGGCTTGAGTTGTTGGCAGCCTCAGATTTTGGCGTAATTTTCAAACTCGATCGTTAATCGGTGCAGATTCCTAATTCCTCAATCTTAATTTTTATCTTTAAATTACCCAAAACGGCTGAGAACGAATAGTTTTGAGTTTTGAGTTTAGTTCACAGTTAAATAATTAATATTTTATGATTTCATTAATCACTCAAAAGTCAATAGTAGAAGCCGAAAATTTTTGCAAATTGTGAGTTTTGAGCGATTAATGTTTTAATTAAAAAGCCAACAACTTTTTAATTGATTAATAACTCACAAATTAACAGTAGAAGCCCCAAACAATGGGAAGTCTTGAGATATTTATTAAAAACTCAATACTCCAAAATCCGAACTACTTTCATCCCCTACTCTGATGGACTCTAACACAGATTTCCGGCGATCGAGCCTCGCCTCTACAGTTTTTTTTCAAGAGTTAGGGGCAGAATTAGTATTTACCCAAGACGCCTCTGGTCGATATCTATCTTTTTACTGGCAAAAAGCCGAGCAATACAACCTTACAGCAGAACAAATTGTCGATCGCCCCTTCAGCGAAACCCTGCAACCCATCCCCCCTGCGCCTTATCTCGATATCCTGCGGCGGGCGCTCGAAACCCTCGTACCGCAACGGTTCAGCTATCCATTTGGCCACGCCGGACAATATTTTCTCTTCGATTTGACACTCACTCCGGCGATCGACTCAAACGGCAAAGCTACAAAAGTCTTAGTTATGGGAAGGCTGCTGTCGGACAAACCCACAGACAGACGGCCCGACTCCCCAGAATTCATGCTCTATCGAGCTTTGCCATCCCCCTTGGACGCCCGCCAACAAATGTCGCTTCCAGCGAGCCGTATCCCCGGTCGATCGCTCCCTCCCTACTCGGAAATAGACCGTAAAATCATCTCCCAAATCGCTCAAAACCTGCACAAAACCCTCGATTTAGCAACCATTTGGCAGCAAACTGTTAACAGCTTGGGTCAAGTTTTAAACGCGAGTCGCTGCATCATCTGTTCCTACAAAAAAGACAGCGAAAATCTCGAAACCTCCCCCTTCCTTGCCTCTGAAAATCAGCCAAAATCGACCGCCGCCGCCGAATTACAACAGTCAATAGCTAGCTACCCCTCGCCCCCGCTTTCCCCAACTCAAATCGAAAATCTCCAATCGAAAACTTTTAAAGTAGTAGCTGAGTACCGCCAAGAAGCTTACTCTTCTATGCTGGGAGTAGAACTGCGCGCAGCCGAACAGCCCGGATGGATTCAAACTTTAGCCACCTTAAAACCAGTAGCAGTCGATTACGCCTCCCCCGCCACCGATCCCTTCCACCGCCATTCCGTGCTCGTAGCAGCTACCTCCTATGAAGACCAACCCAATGCACTGATATGTTTGCACCGCTGCGGCAGTTCCCCGAAATGGAGTCCAGTCGAACTCGAATTCGCCCGCGAGTTAGTCGCTCAAGTCGGCAGTGCGATCGCCCACGCTACACTTTACCAAGAATTAGAACAGGCCCGCGCCGAAGCCGTAGCTCTTTCCCAACTTAAAAGTCAATTTCTTGCTAATACTTCTCACGAACTCCGCACCCCCCTCAACGGCATCCTCGGCTTCCTAAAACTGCTTATGGACGGCATGGCAGATGACCCCGAAGAAGCGCACCAATTTATCGAAGAAGCTTACCGATCAGCAGTACATTTGTTCAATGTGATTAACGATATTTTGGATGTCGCTAAAATCGAAGCTGGCAAAATGGAGTTAGATCTCGCTCCCGTCAAACTCGGTGAACTGTTGCAACAAGTTGAGAATTTTACACGGGTTCAAGTCGAGCAAAAGCGATTGCAATTTCAAATCCAAAAACCCCCTGTGGAGGACGAGATTATTGTGTACGGCAACTACCAACGCCTGCTTCAGGTAATCTTGAACCTCACGGGCAATGCGATTAAATTTACCGGGGAAGGGGGAATTCGCATCAGTGCCGAGGTTATTAAGAAAAAGGTGACTGTTCACAACCAGCAGTTCCCCGGAATGGTGAAAATTCGAGTTGCTGATACTGGCATTGGGGTTTCTCTCGACAAGCAGGATAAATTATTTGAGTCGTTTTTTCAGGTAGACGGTGCTCGTACCAGACAATACGGCGGCACCGGTTTGGGATTGGCTATTTCTCAAAAACTGGTAGAAGCAATGGGGGGTACAGTAAATTTTTACAGTATGGGGGAAGGACTCGGCTCGACGGTTACTTTTACTGTGCCGCTTTATCAAGAACCACTATTTAAAAATTAATCATCGGTAATTGGTCATCGGGACGTTGAAGGAATGAGGAATCAGCACAAATTAAGAAGCAAGAGGGAATCAGGAAGCCGAAAAAAAAACTGCTAGAGCGGTTCTCAACTTTCGTGAGTTACTCGCCAGCTTTCTTACCAATTACCAATTACCCAACTGTACCTTACTCACTTAAAAATTGCTATATTCGTGTATCCGTGAGTTCCGTTTCGTGAATAAAAGCCATCAATAATTTGTAATTATCCTACAAACACACTTCGATCGCCCACCCGCGTATCAATTTTGACTTTTATCCGTCGCCGAGCTCCCTCCTTAGGAGTTTTGGACTCATATTCATCACCCCCGCCACTTCCGATCCCCACCCAGAATTGGCATAAATCAAATCAGGGGGATACGGATAACAGCTAATCTTTAATCTGTCGGCTGGCAGCTCACACCTCTGAGTAAACCCCCACAAACCGCCAACTTTACAATCACTTAATGGCTACTTTTAGCAATGATTCAGCTTTCCAATCCCCTACTGTCAAGGATTTTTAAGAAAATACAACGCTCTCCCTTCTATGTGAAAATCATAAAGATCTTGTAAAGACACCGCAAATACTTAGTAAGGTTTGACTGCCTGTGGCAATATTTAAGTAGAATTACGTAATCCATAAGTCGGACAGCGGCAGGCTGACAAATTCAGTAACTTCCTGCTCTGTTGCCGGAGTGGTAAACTTTTGCCAGTCTAGTAGAAAAAGGGTTGCTATGAATCAGCAAATATCAGCTCAATCGCAAAAACTTTTACTCCAAATTGGCAGAAATATTCGTCGCACCTTGGATCTCCATACCATCTGGCAGCAAACAGTTAACACTCTGGGAGAAACACTAGGCGTCAGCCGCTGTATCCTTTGTCCCTATGAAAGTTCTAGCCTGCAAGTCAAAGTAGCTGCTGAATACTGCCAAGAACCATTTTTACCCATGCTGGGAATGGAAATTTCGCTCACAGCAGCACCTCATTTCCTTCAAGCTCTAGCCACCCTCGAACCGGTGGTAGTAGACTCCTTTGCAGCCAATGACCCTTTTGGGCCGCAGTCGCTGCTAGTGGTGGCTACCGCTTACCAAGAGCAACCTAACGGCATAATTAGCTTGCATCAGTGCAAAGGTCGATCGTCGCGGAAGGGTAAGACCGATCGACCTTGGACTCAAGCCCAGATCGAATTCGCACAAGAACTTGCCGATCAAGTAGGAAGTGCGATCGCCCTCGCCACCCTCTACCAAGAGCGCACCAAGCGAGTACAAGGACTATCCCAACTCAAAAAGCAATTTTTGTTGAAGGCGTCCCACGAGCTCCGCACTCCCCTAAATCACATCATTGGCTATCTACAACTAACCATAGACGATCAAGCTGACGATCCCATAGAGGAGAGAGATTTTATCCAAGAAGCTCACCGTTCGGCTATCCACCTTTCTCAGGTAATTTCCAATATCTTAGATTACATTGAGTTAAGTGAAGCTTGCCAAACTCACGCAGAGTTAGCCACTTTGAGGAGTCAGGAAAAATCTGGGCATCAGTAAAGTTTTTAGTGGCGTATTCAACAAGTCTAATATTTACCGTGCCAACAAATTTTACCCTGAAAAAGCTGAAACTTTATCGATAGATTCCCTCAATAAATTCGGTAGCTAATTTATCAATTTTTTCTAGGGAATTATAGTTTTACACAGTACAGCATAGCAAATACTACACGTAGTAACTCGGTGTATTTATCATATTATGTCCGGTCGAACGACTCCCATCAAATAGGTTATTTGACCCGAAAGGATATGGCAAGCATAAAATTGCACTTTCGCACTTTTAATTCTTTTAACTTGTGCTTGATAGAATTACCCACCGCCCTTTTTTTTCGGAGTTTTTGGAGGGCTGACATAGCGCGCCCAAAAAGGCTCCTCCATATCTTTCATCGCTGCTAGCTTTTGGCGCTCTTCCTCTATGCGCTTGCGTTCTGAAAGATCAGAAAATATGTTGATACTGCCGACAGTCTGGCCGCCCGCATCTCGCACGCGTGCCGCCCAAAGCCAAACATTGATCGAACTACCGTCTTTTTTCAACAAAGATATTTCCAAACCGTTTTGCGGTTTGCCATTAGACGCAGACTTTAGCAGCGCGTAAAAATCTTGCTTTTGGCCTTCAGGAATATTCGGTAAAGGTTTCCCTAAAACCTCAGCCGCAGTCCAGCCAAAAAGTTGTTCGGCGGCGCGGTTCCAAACAACGGTATTGCCGTCATTGCTGGTACAGTTAATCGCCAGCGGCGCCGATGCTATCTGGGCTTGCAAAACTTGGTTAACGAGTTGCAGTTTCAATTCTACTTGCTTGCGATCGGTAATTTCCTGACAAGCGCCCCACAAACGGACAACCCGTTCAGCAGTTTTGTCCCACACCACTTGCCAGTAGTCCTGCAACCAGCGCACCTCGCCTTTTTGATTAATAATGCGATACTCATTGGCTCCAGTGCGACTGAAAGTACAGCCTTCTAACTGTTTAATTAACATTTCCCTGTCGTCGGGATGAACGAGTTCGGAGTTCCACCAACCAAACGATTCTAATTCTTCAGGAACGCAACCGGTGCAGCGCTCAAAAGCTTCTGTCGCCCACTCGCAGGCGAACTTGCCGTCGGGCAGTCCCTTAAAAGAATAGGCAAAATCCGAAGTAATTTGCGACATAACTCTGTAGTGGAGTTCCGACTCTCGGACTGCGATTTCGGCTTGCTTTCGTTCCCCTATTTCCCGCGAATTAATTATAATTCCCTGCACGCTAGAATCGTAAAGCAAACTATTACCTATCGACTCCATGTAGAGCCAAGAACCGTCAGCGTGGCGTTTCCGATATTCGATTGCCCCTCCAATTCCCGGAGATTCTAACAACTTACCAAAATACGTCTGCCAAGCTAGCAAATCGTCTGGATGGATTAACTCGCCGTGAAATTTGCCAATTCTTTCTTCTGGGTTGTAACCCAAAAGCCGCTGTAGGGCTCCGCTGTGGTATCGAACTCGCCCGTCGGAGCCGACAATGCTAATTAGATCGGGAGAATTACGCAGCATAGCTTGCAGTTTGGCTTCACTTTTAGTTAATGCTTGAGTGTCCCTGCGATGCTGGCTGATTTGTTTTTCCAACTGCTCCCGTAGCTGTCTGATTTGCCCTACTTGCTGGGCTACAGTGCGTTCCAAGAGGCGATTATTTTTTTCTATTTCAACCAGCTTTGCCGCGTTATTTGTGGCGCTTTCAAACAATCGGCTGCCTGCCATTTCCTGTAGAGAATTCGATAAATCTTCCAAAACTTTTGTGAAAATTGCCTGTTGCGGGTGTGGCAATTCCCTAGCTTGTTCCTGCAATGTTTCTAAGTGTTTGTAGACAGTTTCTAGCATTTTATTAAGGGGGGAATCTAATAGTTGCCTGCGGGTGCAACCCCTAAAAAGCGGACACAAGTTTTTTCAACATAACCCATAACTAAGACTGGTGTCTGGCGATCGACCGATCGCGCTCTCAATAACCAGGCATTTTGTGACTTTATCTTTTCGTGGGGGTTGGGGGGAGCTATAAGACCCACACCATAATCTCTGATTTGATGTGGAATACATGGACTCCCCCAAGTTAATTTTATGGGACTCCATGTCCCTTAAATTAACATTTAACGCTACACTACTCACCAGTAAACACTGTATAATACTGGAATGCTGACAGTTACACACCGCTACCGAATCTATCGTGCGAGTCGTTTAGCCTAAAGTAAGTTGAAATACTTACGGGATGGCTAGCCCAGTTAATAAAACTGGTGACAACT
>NZ_JAUBUE010000122.1:0-2142 GCF_036705305.1 Microcoleus sp. B3-D7
ACTGGTTGAGTCGAGGGGGGATATTATTCCCCGCCCCTCTCAGTTAGATCTGGGCGTGCGACTTTCACCGCACCCAGCTCCCGATGTTCTTGGCTTGCGCCTTTGCTCATGTGGAGATAATCGTGGCAGCTTTCGTGAACCGCTAAAAGGTTGTTTATTTTCCAATTACTGTGGCAACCATCTACATGATGCAGATGTACCTTTTCATCGCTTAGCATTTTTAAGCCACATTTTCCACATTTATGGTTTTGCCGTTTTAAGGCTTTAGAGGTTTCGCCGTTATAGAGCTTACTGTTACGCTCACTCCAGTAGGCTATATCTCCGTCGTAAGGTGATTTCTCCCCTTTGACATTGACAAATTTGTTTTCGGAGAAAGAAACCGATGGGAATGCTTTGTCAAGCAGTTTCTTGCTGGTGTAGCGAGATTGTTTCGATTCCTTATTGAATACCTTGAAAGCTCTTGTTTCGATGTGGTATAGCGAGTCGCGCGACCCGTCCATCTTGCAGAAGCGGTGGTAATTTCTCCATCCTCTAACCACAGGGGCTAATTTCTCAGCCTTGTCCGTAGCTCCATAATTCGAGCTGTTGACAATGTGTTTTACCTTCTGACGGAACGCTTTAAAATTATCCGCTGATGGAACGCATCTAAATTTCCCGTTGTTCTGCACTTTGAAATGCCAACCGAGGAAGTCAAACCCATTTGTCGTAGCTGTTAGCTTAGTTTTATTTTCACTAACCTTCATCCCTCGTTCTGCTAGAAATTCGCTGACTTTATCAAGTATTGCCTTCGCATCATCTTTAGGTTTCAGAATTATTACCATGTCATCCGCATAGCGAACTGATTGGTGTATCTCCTCAATTCCATTGAGCGCGATATTGGCTAGTAATGGGCTTACCACACCCCCTTGTGGGGTTCCTTGTTCTGGAAATTCTGGGTTGACTCCTGCTTTTAGACAACGGAATATTCCGGTCTTAATGCCCTTTGGGGCGATGAGTCGTTCCATTATGCTGGTGTGGCTTATCCTGTCAAAGCATTTTTCGATATCGAGTTCGATAACCAGTTTTTCTATTCCATTACTCTGGGAGCGTAGATTATGAAACAGTTTTTTCTGCGCGTCGTGCGCCGACCTTCCCGTTCTGAACCCATAACTCTGAGCATGAAAAGTTGCTTCGTGTGCTGGCTCTAGCGCGTATTTTGCGAGGCATTGCCACGCTCTATCAGCGATAGTAGGTATCTTAAGGAGGCGGGTACTCCCATCCTTTTTAGGGATTGGTATTGAACGTAACTTCTGATGTTTCCAGTTGTTACTTTTGGTTCTAAGTTCTTCAGTCAGAGCGAATCTTTCCTCAAATGTGAGTGAGGCTTGGACATCGATTCCCGCAGTCTTTTTGCCAGCATTAAGTTGAGTTACTTGACGTATCGCCAACATTCTTGCAGCCCGAGATTTCAGAATTAGCTTTTGAAGGGACTTTGCTTTCGGCTTGTCTCCAACCTGAATCGCTTTATACACGCGCTTTTGTAGGCGGAATAAATCACGGCGGAATTTCTTCCACGGTAACGTTTTCCAAGATTCACTAACATTGCTGCTGTGTCTAATCATGCTCTGCTCTAACTTATGTTTTCTGAACACCTCAGACCAATTACGGTCTGTCCTACCCGAACGGAGGGGGTTCCGCTGCTCGTCTAGCCTACGAAAGGGTTCGACTTCCCCTTGACCCTCAATTCGTTTTTCTTCGTTCCCTCGGTTAGATTGATTGTTCCTTTAGGTGGGGCCAATTTAACTACTGGATTCCCTGGACTCTTGCCGATATTGGAAAAAGATTCGGCGGGAATGAACTCCAGTGGAGTCGGGAGTTTTTGTCTGTGTCCCGCTCAAGACTAAGTTACTTTTCTAGGCTCTGTTTTCACCATCGGAACTCCCCATTAACGCCAGTGTCACCTCACATTAGATGTCTGATTGCGTCCTGTTCCCAGCTTCACTCTCCGAGAATCGAGCTTGGTCGGTGTGGGCAGATAGGGAGTCATACCTGAGTCTGGCAGAAGGGACTTGCACCCTTATCAGACCGAGAGTTCAGCCTCGTGGCTGGAAACGTTATGTGTCGGGTTTTCACCGTGATTCACGCTTCAACGAATCGCACTCT
>NZ_JAUBUE010000070.1:0-20778 GCF_036705305.1 Microcoleus sp. B3-D7
TAATCAGTGGTTTGACTCATTTCTATTGGTGGCCGGAGGCAAAAGTTTAATCATGGTTAATCGACCGGACATAATATCAGAGTATCAGTTACTAATGAATGCACTTTCATTGCGTAACGCAATTGCTCATGGCTTCAAAACTACACAACTTACGCAAAGCTCTGTATGCGAACTGATTGAGATTGCAGAGCAACTATTGAAATCTCTGCATACTGGCGAAGAAGCAAGCTAACATTTTAAAAAGCATAAGAGTTACGCACTGAACACGAAAAAGCCAGCTTTGAGATTGCTCTCCCGTTACGCAATGACAGAAAATCGTAGTGGTGCGTAAGTTCTGTCCTGTAAAAAAATAGGTTGGGTTTAACACAAGTAAACCCAACCTACCAATTCAATTAAAATTCAGAATTTAGCCTTGATTCACCACAGTCGGTTTTAAACTTTCCTGTGACTTCGATCGATCTAAACCATTTTGAACTTCCACAGATTCCTTAATCGGTTTCCGCGTCTCAATTAAACTCAAAGCTTTGTTGACACTTTCAGGTAAAATCACTACCAAACTGCCGGCCGGCGCCTCATCTAAAGCCTTGTTAACAGCCGTTGTTTCGTCGAGAATCAACTCGTATTCAACTTGAGATTTATTTGCGGTTCCTGCTGAAATCGCCTCGGCAATTCCCTGGCAAATTAACTTTGCCACAGCACCGGGTTCTCGCCCGCGCCTGTCAATATCTTCTTTGACAATGATACGATCGAACATCTCGGCCGAAAGTTTACCCAGCGTGACAAAATCTTCATCTCGCCGGTCTCCAGGGGCGCCGACTACCCCTATCCGCCGTCCCGGCCAATTCAGCACGAAACTACCCAAAGCCTTGTAGCTGTGGGGGTTGTGGGCGTAGTCTAGCAAAGCGTGATAGTTGCCCAATTTAAACAAATTCATCCTTCCGGGAGTTTGACCGACGGATGCTTGGAAGCTGGACAAAGCAGCGCGAATATCTTCTATTTTCAATCCTTGGGCAAAGGCCGCCAAACAAGCTGCTAAAGCATTGGCAATCATAAACGGCGCCCGCCCGCCCATCGTCAGTGGCACGTTCACAGCCTGCTCAATTCTCAGCGTCCAATCGCCTTTCAATATCGACAAATACCCATTTTCGTAAATCGCTGCCAGCCCGCCTGCAGCGGTATGTTTGGCAACCAGTTCGTTGTCCGGGTTCATCGAAAAATATGCAATTTGAGCCTTGACACGCTGCGCCATTTGTGCTACTAGCGGGTCATCTGCATTCAAAACTGCATAGCCTTTGGGCATTACCGACTCGACGAGGACGCTCTTGAGTTTGGCTAGTTGTTCCACGGTGTCGATGTCGCCAATTCCCAAGTGATCTGCCGCGACGTTCAAGACGACGCCGACATCGCACTGATCGAAGCCGAGGCCCGATCGCAAAATTCCGCCTCTAGCCGTTTCCAGCACCGCCACTTCCACCGTCGGGTCAGACAAAATCAATTGAGCACTCTGCGGCCCGGTATTGTCTCCGCTTTCGACCAAATAATCGCCGATGTAAGTGCCGTCGGTAGTCGTGTAGCCGGTAATCTGACCGGTCTGCTTGACAATGTGGGCAAGCAGGCGAGTGGTTGTCGTTTTGCCGTTGGTTCCCGTTACCGCTAAAATCGGCACCCGGCTGGGTTGAGGCGAGGGGAAAAGCATATCGAAGACGGCACCGGCGACGTTGCGGGGTAAACCTTGACTCGGGGCGACGTGCATTCTGAAACCCGGTGCTGCGTTGACTTCGACGATGACGCCGTTGACATCGCGCAGGGGTTGGGAGATGTCGGGAGTTACTACGTCAATGCCGGCAATGTCCAAACCGATAATTTTGGCGACTCTGGAAAACAGCCAGACGTTTTCCGGGTGGATTTCGTCGGTGCGATCGACTGCAATTCCACCGGTACTCAAGTTTGCTGTCGCGCGCAAAAATACTCTTTCGCCGGCGGGCACTACGGAGTCCATCGCGTATCCTTGTTTTTGCAGCAAATCCAGGGACAATTTGTCGATCGTGATCCGGGTGAGCACGTTGTCGTGTCCGTCTCCTCGCTGCGGGTCGCGGTTTACTTCTTCAATAAGCTGTTCTACTGTAGACTTGCCGTTACCCACGACGTTAGCGGGGACTCGTTCTGCAACTGCTATGACTTGCCCGTTGACTACTAATACTCTGTGGTCGCGGCCGAGGTAATAGCGCTCGACTATCACGCTTTTTGTTTTTGATGCCGCGCTGGCTAAGTCGTAGGCTTCTTCTGCTGCTTCCCAGGAATTGATGTCGATCGTAATGCCGCGGCCGTGGTTGCCGTCTAGGGGTTTGAGGACGATCGGATAACCGCCGACATCTTCGATCGCCCCGCGCAGTTCATCCAAATAATGAATCACCGTCCCTCTGGGAACCGGCACACCGGCGCTGGCGAGGATATTTTTGGTACCTTCCTTGTCACAGGCAAGTTCTACTCCCAAAACTCCGGTCCGGTTGCTCAGAGTTGCCTGAATCCGCTTTTGGTGAACCCCGTAGCCGAGTTGAATCATAAACCGGGCGCTCAAAGGTATCCAAGGAATGCCGCGCGCTTCTGCTTCCTTAATCAGTGTTTCCGTGCTCGGCCCCAGGGCCGCCGACGCAGCAAACTCTCTCAGGTCTCTCAAATCTTGGACTAATTCTGCTGCTGGATAAGTGCCTGTCTCGGCAATGCTTTGGCACATCCGCACGCCTGCCCGGGCTGCATAGCGACCGGCTTGTTCGTGTTGATACTCGATTACTACTTGGTAAATGCCTGGGGTCGCAGTCTCGCGGGTGCGACCGAACCCGACCGGCATTCCTGCCATTTCCTGAAGTTCTAGGGCGACGTGTTCGATTACGTGTCCCATCATTGTGCCTTCTCTGACCCGTTGCAGGAATCCTCCCTGATGGCCTGGAGAACAGTGATGGTCGTTCAAACTCGGAAGTGCCGCGATCAACCCTTCGTAGAAGCCAGGAATTTCCGCTGTGGTTTTATCTGCCCACTCCTCTAAATCCAGACGCATCAGGACGAGTTTCTGGCGTCGGATGCTCCAGTAGTTGGGGCCGCGTAAGGTCTGGATTTTAAGTATTTTCATGGCAATTAGAGGGGTATGGGGCGCGAAATCTTATAGATAATTGGAGCATTTATTCAATTTCGATCTAGATTGCTCGATCGACTGTTCGCTGCGAACAGTTTGGGAGTGAATTTCCAGTTATGGGCTACCCAATTGAAAATTCATGCCCCTACGATCGGCTAAAAACAAGTACAGGCCAATGGCTAGCCAAAAGTCAAAGCCCGAAGCTAGAATTTTCTGTGGTTCGGCCTGGGGTCAGACCGTGGCTGCTTCGGAATCTATTCTATTTTTGTATCCATGATTCGGCCGGAATGTCGCCTAATTTCTGCCGAATCAATGACCAGAGATGTTCTACGTTAGTTGGCTGTGCGGCATTCGGGGGGCCAGCCAGACTCGGAACAGGCTCCTGATGGCATTGGTTTGCCGAGGGGCATATTGTAGCAATCTCCGTGACACAGAACGTGCAAGCGCATATTGAACAGACTTAAGGGTTCTGTCGCTCCTACCATAGACTCATTGGTATAAAAATTTTCCCTAGAATCAACAATAGTCACAGTGCCTTTACCAAGAATTTTCATAGTATCGTCTCCCTCAAACAAGGCGCACGTGTCTTCGTCAATACCAATAGCGAGGCGATCTGGATGGCAAGCCACAGCCGACAGCAAGCGAGCCATGCGGTTGCGGTTGTGAAAATGCTGGTCTACGATGATCTCAGGAATAATGTTAAGTCCGTTTGCCATGTCTACTAAAGAGCGGTTTGGTGACGCGCCACTCCCACCGCCTGCAATCATGTGATATCCCATCACCGCAGCACCTGCGCTGGTGCCAGCGAGGGTAATCTTGCCTTCGAGAGTTTCTTTGCGAATTTTCTCCATCAGCGGGGTGTCCGCCAGCAGTCCACAAAGTCGCAGTTGGTCGCCGCCTGTGATGAATACGCCCGTACAGTCTTCTAAGTAATCTTTCCAGACGGGGTTTTCGCCTTGTTCGCGTTCGCGGATGTCCACTACTTTGACGGCGCTAACGCCCATTTCGTCAAATATTGTGCGGTAGCGGTTGCTAATTCCTTCGGGATCTCGCGAAGCGCACGGAACGATCGCCAGCCGAGCGTTTGCACCCCCAGCACGGCAAAAAAAGGTGTTCAGAATCTCTCGCCCGTGAACTTTGTCTTCGGCTCCCCCGATGACCATAATCGAGGTTTTTGTGCGCTGGGGAATATTGTGTTCAAGGGCTTGAGATGTCAACTGCTGCATGGTGTGTCTTCCTCTGTTGGATGTGAAATTCAATTTTGCCGTTGCTGTGGGTACAATAGGGCTTTTTAAGAATAAATTTTTGTTTGTGCCAGTGAGGTGCGATCGCCGATCGCACTATCCCGCAGTTGTTTGGGGCGAATTTACTTGCAGTCGCTGTCATGAAAAACAGATTATTTTTGTACAAAATCGGCCCGCCGACACAGGAAGAGAATTTAACTTGCCAAAATTTTCAGAAATTATAAGAAATTATAAAGAATAAAGCAATTACTGAAAACTGAACTCCCTCTAAAGGTCAAACTAGAGGTGATGTATCAATGAAATTCCAATAATCGTGCGATTTGACGTTGTTACCCTATTTCCAGAATTTTTCCGGGCTCCCCTAGAGTCGGGACTGATGGGCAAAGCCTTAGCTAAAAAGATTGCTGAGGTGAATTTTGTCAATCCCCGCGATTTTACCACAGACAAACACCAGCGAGTCGATGATGAGCCTTACGGGGGCGGAGTAGGGATGCTGATGAAACCGGAACCGATTTTTGCTGCGGTGGAGTCGCTGCCGGTTTTGCCGCGGCGAGAGGTGATTTTGCTGACTCCCCAGGGGGAACCGATGCAGCAGGCGATGTTTCGGGAGTTGGCGGCCGATCGCGATCAGTTGGTGTTGATTTGCGGTCATTATGAGGGTGTGGACGATCGAGTCCTGCATTTGGTCACTCGCGAGGTGTCTTTGGGGGATTTTGTGCTCACGGGGGGCGAAATTCCGGCTTTGGCTTTGATTAATGGGGTTTTGCGATTGCTGCGAGGAACTGTGGCGAAGGAAGATTCCCTAAAGTTTGAGAGTTTTGAGGACGGACTTTTGGATTATCCGCAGTACACTCGACCGGCGGATTTTCGGGGATTGAAGGTGCCCGACGTGTTGCTGTCTGGTAATCACGCAGAAATTGCTCGCTGGCGTCGGGAACAGCAAATTGAAAGAACTCGATCGCGCCGATCGGATTTGTACGATCGGTGGTTGCAGGAGAGGGGAGAATAAGATTTGAGGATGTAGCCGTTATTAGTTGGATCTTCAGGGATGATTAGCAATTTAAAGCTAATAGAACTCCCCAGGCAGCACTAAGTTACAGTTTTGGTTCTTGAAGCTTTCAAGCCTTCAGCAGCTAAAAGATGTCTTAGTCGCTCGATCTCAGCTTTAGTTCCGACAAAAACAGAACCAGGCATCTTCTTTTTTAAGTTCATCGTTTCAGCTAATGACAATTCCATAGCCTGACGCAGGATTTTTGTTACAACTGTTGCACGTTGTTATTCTTCCAATACAATCAAGTTCCTATTCCCTTCGTTTGCTAAAATTTATTTTCTCATTTCGTTAGGTATAGCATCAGTATTATCTAACGCGATTGCCTGAGAGCAATAATGACAGCTAGAAGATAGATGCCAGACAACTTTTTTGTCGAAGACAGACTGACCAACCGACATCTGTATGTCTTTGCTACAATTACCGCAAAGTCCGTAAATCAAGACCATTCTTTTTCAGCTATCTCCCCGCAAATATGAAATAATTGTCTTTTGGTATACTTCCAAAACCTAAATTTTACATGAACATCCGCATCGGCAACGGCTACGACATTCACTGCTTAGTTCCTGAACGCCCCCTCATCCTTGGCGGCGTCCACATTCCCCACGAATTAGGCTTATTAGGACACAGCGACGCAGACGTACTTACCCACGCTATCATGGACGCTATGCTCGGAGCTCTCAGCTTAGGAGATATCGGTCTTTATTTTCCGCCAACTGACCCGAAATGGAAAGGTGCTGATAGTTTAGTATTGCTGGCACAAGTCAATGAGTTAATATTAGATAAAGGCTGGGAAATCGGCAATATTGATTCGGTGGTCGTAGCCGAACGTCCAAAGCTGAAACCGCATATTGAGCCAATGCGCGATCGGCTTTCTACTGTCCTACAATTAAAACCTGACCAAATCGGCATCAAAGCTACTACAAACGAAAAGTTAGGGCCCGTGGGGAGAGAAGAAGGAATTGCAGCCTATGCTGTAGTTTTAGTGTCCAGAAATTAAAAAAGTGGTTTGATAGTAGAAGTTGAATTTACTTAAACTTATACGCTAGGAAGGCTGAAACCATGCAAACTGAAACCTTAGAAGTAGAATTACCCATAGAGGCGGATATTATCGCGTTGGACAAGGACGATCAGATAGTCGTGCTAATCGAGGTCAAAATTAATCAAGCTAAAGAAAAGGCAGCCAAACAGAGGATTACCGAGCGCACGCTTGAACAAATAAAACATTTCCTCTCAAAGCTCTCCGAAAAAAATGTGGTAATTCCTTATGCTATGATTGTCACTCTCGAAAATATAATCGTTTTTAAATGGGACGGCACTGTTTTGTCTGAAGCTGTTTTATCGTTAAAAACGGCTGACATCCTTCACTATTATGACTCAAAATTAGGCGAACAGCGGATATTTGAGCCATACCTAACTAGGCTGATTGAAGCATGGTTGCGTGACTTAGCTTATAATTGGAAGTCTGAGATTCCGCCAGCAGCGGAACAGATAGCAGCAATCGGTTTGCTGCCGTTGCTAGCAGGTGGGACAACACAGTTAAGGGTAAAATTTGGTGGCGATTTTATATATAGAAACTAACTTTTTGATGAGTATTGCTACAGGGCGCGATCCTGATGCCAATAACTTGTTACTGAGTGTACCAACATCAGCCCGCATTGCCATACCTGCTATTTGCTGCATGGAAGCTCTCTCGGCTTTAGAAGACGAGATCAAGCGCCGCAACCGTTTTGCAGATGAACAGAAAAAACAAATTAGCCAGATCAAGCGCGATCTTACTTCGCCTTATGCTAAGTCTCTTTTATTCCATGTAGAAGAGTCTTTGACTGAAAATGAAGGATTGCTCAATAATATTAAAGTACGTCTTTTTGAGGCTCTTGAATTATTGGCTGAAAATGTGGAGATGATGGAACTAACAGCAGATACACTGCGAGAAAGCTTGAATACAGTTTTTATTGAAGAAGACCCGACCGACAATTTGATTCTCCACTGCATCTTGAATCACGCATACTTACACGCTCATGAAGTCAAGGTATTTTTGAGCAATAATACAAAAGAATTTGGTGTAGTAGAAGTTCAAGATGCTTTGCGGGAAGCCGGGATAACCAAGTATTTTTCGCGTACTGAAGACTTTCTCGGTTGGTTACAATCTCAGTCATAGTTGCACGCAGGTGGTAAACTAAAAAATTATGAAAATTTCTATGATGCTACATTCAAGACTGCGCTGGCTGGCGATTTTACTGGCGGCAATTGCCACTATAACTCTGTCTGCGTGCACTCCAGCCCGATCAAACTTAGTAAACAGACTCATCGTTCCCACCCCCAGCGGTCCAGCAACCTTTAACTACCCCCTAAATCAATCTGCATACAGCGTTTTTGGCTATATGTACGAGGGACTGATCAACGAAAACGGCTTGACCTCTGAATTAGAACCCGGTTTAGCTGAGTCGTGGGAAGTTTCTAAAGATGGCAAAAAGATTGTCTTCACCCTGCGAGAGGGGTTGAAATGGTCGGACGGCGAACCGATGACTACTGATGACATTATCTTTAGCTATGAAAAGATTTATTTCAATGACAAAATTCCTAGCGGTTTGAAAGATATTCTGAGGGTTGGCATCAGCGGCCTATTTCCAAAAGTCAAAAAACTCGACAGTCGCCGCGTAGAATTTTCCGTTGCAGAACCCTTTGCTCCTTTTATTAGATATGCTGGGGGAATCCCAATTTTACCAGCTCATATTTTACAGGAATCTATCGATAATACAGATGCAGACGGCAAGCCTCAATTCTTGACTACTTGGGGCACGGATACTGACCCTAAAAAAATTGTTGGGAATGGTCAATACCGAATGTTGAGCTATACTCCCAATCAGCGCGTGGTTTTGGAACGAAATCCATATTTTTGGCGCAAAGATGCTGAGGGAAATGTCCAGCCTTACATCCAGCAAATTGTTTGGCAAATTATCGAAAATACTGACAATCAACTGCTGAATTTTCGATCGGGCGATTTGGATACTCTGAACGTGGAGCCGGAAGTGTTTCCGCTGCTGAAACGGGAGGAAAAACGCGGCCAATATACGGTCTTCAATGGCGGCCCGGATACTGGCAGCGTGTTTATGTGTTTCAATCTGAATAAGGGGCGCAATGCTCAAAATCAGCCGTTTGTAGACCCGGTTAAGTCTCGCTGGTTCGCGAGTAAGGAATTTCGGCAGGCGATCGCCTATGGCATCAACCGCGAGGCGATGACTAACAATATCTATCGCGGACTTGGCGCGCCACTGCATTCCCCAATTCCGGCGCAAAGCCCGTTCTACCTGTCCCCAGAACAGGGATTGAAAACTTACAGTTACGATCGACAAAAAGCCAAAGAGTTACTGTTAAGTGCTGGTTTCAAGTATAATAGTAACAACGAATTGTTGGATGCTGAAGGCAACAAGGTACGATTTACTTTGTTGATGGCGGCCGGTAAAAAAGTTCGGGAACAAATGGGAACGCAAATTAAGCAAGATTTAGGCAAACTGGGGATGCAAATTGATACGCAGTTTCTCAGTTTTAACACTTATGTGGAAAAACTGCGATTGACGCGGAATTGGGATACTTACCTCGGTGGTTTTACGGGAGGTACTGAACCGCACAGCGGCTACAATATTTGGTCAGTCAATGGCACTTTGCACAGTTTCAACCAGGGCCCGCAATCCGGAGAACCCCCGATTAAAGGTTGGGAAGTGTACGACTGGGAGCAGAAAATCGATGACCTTTATGTGAAGGCTTCCCAGGAGCTTGATGAGGCGAAGCGCAAGGAGCTTTATGGAGAAACGCAGCGGATTATAGCGGAACAAGTTCCTTTTGTTTATATGGTAAATCCGCTGACTTTTGAGGCGGTGCGTGATCGCGTTTCGGGAATTCGCTACAGTGCTCTGGGCGGTGCTTTTTGGAATTTGTACGAGTTGCAAATAACAGAATAGTCAGCAGTTATTAGTCATTAGTCAGTCATTAATTAATGGAACCTAAAATTTTACAGAAGTTACTCGAATCTGTGGCTGCCGGCGATATTAGCCCCATCGCAGCTTTGGATAAATTAAAGCATTTTGACTTTGAACAAGTCGGTGATTTTGCCAAAATTGACCACCACCGCACTTTAAGAACGGGTTTTCCTGAAGTAATTTGGGGCCCAGGGAAAACGCCAGACCAAATTGTTGAGATTATCGAGGCGATGCGCGGGCGAAATTCTGCGGTGATGGCGACGCGAATCGAACCGGAAGTTTTCGAGCAATTGCAACAAAAAATACCCGATTTGTGCTACTACCAAAAGGCTCGAATTTGTGCAATTTCTCCTAATTCCCCAACTCCGCAGCATCCGGGTACTGTGACTATTATCAGTGCGGGAACGGCGGATTTGCCTGTAGCGGAAGAGGCGGCAATTACTGCGGAACTTTGCGGTTTTCAGGTGCGACGTTTGTGGGATGTCGGAGTTGCCGGCATTCACCGTTTGCTGAGCAACCGGCACGTCATTGCCGGTGCTGATGTGTTGATTGCGGTTGCGGGCATGGAAGGTGCTTTGGCGAGTGTGGTTGCGGGTTTGGCAGATTGTCCGGTGATTGCTGTGCCGACGAGTGTAGGTTACGGCGCGAGTTTTGGCGGGATTGCTCCTCTTTTAACTATGCTCAATTCTTGTGCGGCTGGTGTGGGTGTGGTGAATATTGATAATGGGTTTGGGGCGGCGATTTTGGCTTGTCAAATTCTGAGAACTGCTGGGAAAGTGGAGAGAAGAGGAGAGGGGGAGAATGGGAGTGAGGGGGAATAGTTAGAAACCCCCTCGATTAGATAAGATTAAAGCTAACTGTCACAGGACGATCAATTTTTAGGGTGCATCTTGCACCATTCTCAAGAACAGGCAAGATGCGTGTTCCACAAAGAGTGAGTTTTCTTGTGGGGTGGGCATCCTGCCCGCCCGTAAAAAACCTAATTGAAAATGGTGCCACATCTCAGGTGCGTCAGACTTCGTTATTGAAAGATTATTGAAGATTTCCGGTAGTAGAGCACCTTACCATATATGCCAGTTGCGTCCAAGACGGCCAGACTCGGCGGTTGAAACCGCGTCTAAACTTGCTTCTCGTCCCAGCAGAGGAGGACTAAAGAATACATGAGGTATTATTGCCGGATTTGATATTACTTGCTGCCCAGCCAAATCGGATAAGCAGAAGAATCGTCAGCTTTCAACTTTTGGGCCTGATAACTCTTGCTAGTCCAACTAGCAACTGTTTGCAGGCTTTCTGTTAAACAACTTTCGCTGCCAAACGCTTCAAATCCCAAAGTCCACCACGCGCTGCCGTTAATGTTCAACTGAGTAAGTTCCACGCTGCAACCTTGGGGAATTGGGGCTTCGACAGGCACAGATATCAGGACGCCAGGGGCCGAAACTTGATAAAGACGTTGCGCTCGCTTTTTCTTGACTCCCACCCACTTTCCTGTCGCCACAATATCCGCCGGTATCGGCGCCATGGTGTCCGCACAAACCCACTTCAGCCACTTTTCGGCTTTGCCTTCCCAGCGATTGGCGAACTGCATCGTCCCTAACTCTGCCTGACGCCACTTTACCTCCAAGGTTTTCCCACGCAGCTTCACTCCCAAGTAGTCGCAGTTAGGTACTAGCAAATATATGTCTTCCCGTTCTTCAGGAGGCGAAAGATACGCGCCGAGACTCTCGCTTCCAAACCATTGATTGAGCGATTTTGGCAGTGCACCGCTATAAAACCACCGCATTTCCAGACTGGCCCGCATAAATTTTTCCTCCGTTCCACAATTTTCGTCAAACCCAGACTGGATTTGCCATACACCATCGACTTTTGTGCCTCTCCACTCTATCCTCCCCCCTCCGGGGCCCAGAGTCTACCCACAGTCATACCATTGTTAGATTTTAGATTTGAGATTTTAGACTTGGGAAAGACTGACTATATAAGGGTTTAGAGCTTGCCTACAGTTGCATTTTTTTTTAAACTGGTGTCAGAGCGAGGTCTTTTAAAAAGATTTCTCACAATCCTTTACATATCTTCACAAGTCTGTTACATTTATTTACAGTACACTAAAAACCATTTAGGAAAAAAAAGATGACTAACCGAGGCTTAATGCTGGACGACCAAGGCAAAATGAACAATTTTGCGATCGAGCCGACAGTATACATCGATGACGAACCCCGCACCGGCTTTACCCCCTACGCAGAACGCTTAAACGGCCGCCTTGCCATGATTGGCTTTGTTTCTCTCTTGGCTTTAGAAGTTTCGACCAAGCACGGGCTGATTAGCTGGCTGACTCACCTGTAATGATTTTGTTAACAATTAAACTATATGGCTATGGATCGCTGGCGTTAGACAAACAGCGATCCATAGCTTAACTATTTTTAGGGGCAAGGTTTGGTGAGACAATTAAAATTAAATATTTTTGTTTTACCCTACCCGTAAAAAGAATGCTCAAACGAATTGCGGCAATACTTCTGGTGGTTCTAAGCCTCACATTAACCGGTTGTGTGTCTAAAGTCACCGGACTCAAAAGCTACGTTGATACTGGCGACGGCTATCAATTTCTCTATCCTAACGGCTGGCTGCCGATCGCGGTTTCTAACGGGCCCGATGTGGTGTTCCGCGATTTGATTCAGCAAACCGAGAACGTCAGCGTGGTAATCAGTCCAGTCCCCAAGGACAAAACTCTGGCGGATTTGGGAACGCCGACGGATGTGGGATACAAGCTCAGCAAAAGTGCGATCGCCCCGGCTGATTCGGGCCGCGAAGCTGAATTAGTCAATGCAGAAGCTCGTGAATCGCGATCGAAAAACTATTACATTTTAGAATACGCCGTTAAGTTGCCAAACCAAGAACGCCACAACTTAGCGAGTGTAGCCGTCAGCCGCGGCAAACTTTTTACGCTTAACGTTTCCACTACCGAAGAACGCTGGCCGAAGGTAAAAGAAGCTTTTGAGAAAGTTGTTAAATCTTTCTCTGTTTATTAGGGAATTGGGAATTGGGAATTGGGCATGGGGCATGGGGCATTGTTGACTGTTGACTGTTCGCTGGAAACCTCACCACAGTTAACTGTCAACTGTCAACTGTCAACAGTCAACTGAACTTCTTAACTTATGAAAATTCCAACTTTTGTATTAGCTTCAGCTTCTCCAGCGCGCCGCCGTCTGCTAGAAAATGCCGGCATTCAAGCTGTGATTTGCCCCAGCGATTTTGATGAAGGGCAAATACAAATGAAAGATGCCACTAATTTAGTGCAGGTTTTAGCAGAGGGAAAAGCTGAGGCTGTAGCTAAGTTTTTACTGGCTAATTCTCACCCGCAAATCTCCAATCCCAAATCGTGTTTGGTGTTGGGATGTGATTCAATTTTGCTCATAGATGGCGAAATTCACGGCAAACCCAAGGATGCGGAAGAAGCAATCTCGCGCTGGCAGAAAATGCGCGGTAAGGTGGGCGAACTCTATACGGGTCATGCTTTAATTGATACTAGATTCGATGACTTTGATCAGGCCAGGTCGCGATCGGTCATTCGCTGCCAAGTTACAAAAGTTCATTTTGCGGAAGTTACCTCGCGCCAAATAGCGGCTTACGTCGCTACCGGAGAGCCCCTCGCCTGTGCAGGCTGTTTTGCACTGGAAGGTAAAGGCGGCTTTTTTGTGGAACAAATCGAAGGATGTCACACAAATGTGATCGGTTTGAGCTTACCTCTGCTGCGGCAAATGCTCAGCGAAATGAGATATGATGTGGCGGATTTCTGGAAATCTTAAAGTTTGGTGGACAGCGGACAATTTACATAGCCCATAATCCCAGAAATCGGGAGGCACAGCAACAGTGAAATGCGTTCCCAGGCATAGCCTAGGAAGAGTATGAATTTTGCCTTTCCTCTTGTGGAATGGCCGTTTCGCCTGTCCGTGCTATGCAAATTAGCCTTGCCCACCAGTTGGTAATTATCCTAGAGCGATCGCCCCCTCCGATACAGATATAAACTGAAGTTGATCCGGCGAAACATCCTTCACCAAACCCAAGATATTGCCGGTGCTAGCTTCTCTAATCACCGTCGCCTTAGTATTCAACAGTCTAAACTCCAGAGTTTGAGGGGTTCCCGGAGGATAAGGCCCGCTACTGTCGTAAGATCTGGCATCACCAATTGTTAAAAACCTTTCGCTCAAAACAATATCATTTCGCGTCAATCCTCCCGCCAATCCAATTACATCACCTTCAGCCGGATTGTAATCGAGAATAAAATCGGCAGGCACTTCATCTACATCAAAATTGCCACTAGGAGGCGGTTGAAGCGAACCAATTTCCCCCGAAGTTGCTCCCACTTCTGTGCGGAGGACAAACAAATCGGCGCCTTCACTTCCCCAAAGTCTATCAATTCCAGCATCACCGATTAGAGTATCATTTCCACTCTCTCCTACTAAAGCATCATTTCCTTTACCGCCGCGAATAAAGTCATTTGCCGTGCCTCCATAAACGTAGTCATCACCTTGATCTCCGCTGACAAAATCGCTGCCACATTCTCCATAAACAATGTCAAAATCTTGGCCGCCGCGAATAGTATCGCTGCCACAACCTCCGATTAAAGTATCTGTGCCACTGTTACCATTCATCAGTTCCGCACCACCGGAACCTCTGACAAAATCGTTGCCAGCTAAGGCCCGCAAACCTCCGGGAGTATTCCGCAGAATTCCATTTGCTAATTGAAATACGTCGTCAGTGGGAGTTAAGTCAAAAAAGTTGGGGTCGCTGGCTGGATTTGGCAATGGCCCTGTGAGTAATTTGGTGTTTGGGGGATCAGCAATAATTGGGTCTGAATTTTCAGCTAATGCTCTAATTTCTCCGAGATTTGTTTCTAACATCCTAATTTTCTCCTTTTTTGATTGACTTTGTTGATATTCTGATTTTAACAAAGGTTCCAATTAAGAAATATGCGGGAATCAGGGGTTAAAACAATCCAATTATTGTCAAAGTTGCCGGAGGTCTTTATTCAACAAGCCTAGGTTATTGACACCAATCTGCGCGTCCAAATCCGCAAATATTTTGAACTGTATACCAATAATTCTGGGGATCGCGTACTCTATTACCCGTCAGCAGTCAGCGTGGGAAAACCCAGAGACTGCTAATTGTCATGAAACCTTGAGTTAAGTTCGGAATAATTAATATGCTAGACACTGCGATCGAATCTATTCAAGCCAGAGAAATCCTCGACTCCCGCGGCCGCCCCACCATTGAAGCTGAAGTTTACCTAGCCAACGGTGTTGTAGGACTCGCCCAAGTCCCCAGCGGCGCCTCTACAGGCTCTTTTGAAGCCCACGAACTCCGCGATGGCGACAACAAACGTTACGGCGGCAAAGGAGTCCTAAAAGCCGTCGATAACGTCGAGCACAAAATTGCCCCCGCTTTGGCTAATCTAGATGCGATCGACCAAGCGCTGGTAGACAAAACCATGATTGACTTGGACGGTTCCCCGAACAAATCCCACCTCGGCGCAAATGCCATTCTCGGAGTCTCCTTAGCCACAGCAAAGGCGGCCGCCGAAACTTTAGGACTCCCCCTTTACCGGTACTTGGGCGGGCCCTTAGCGAACGTTTTGCCCGTACCACTGATGAACGTGATCAACGGGGGATCTCACGCTAACAATAATGTGGACATTCAAGAATTTATGATTGTCCCTGTGGGTGCGCCTTCTTTTAAAGAAGCTTTACGCTGGGGTGCAGAGGTATTTGAATCCTTGAGTAAAGTCTTAAAAGCTGAGGGTTTGCTGACTGGTGTGGGTGATGAAGGCGGTTTTGCGCCTAATCTTAAATCCAATCAAGCAGCTTTGGATTTGTTGATTGCAGCTATTGAAAAAGCTGGCTATAAGCCGGGTGAACAAGTTGCTTTAGCTTTGGATGTTGCTGCTAGCGAATTTTACAAAGATGGGCAGTACACTTACGACGGTGTTGCTCATTCGCCGGCAGAATTAATCGATTATTTGGATGGTTTGGTGAGTCAATATCCCATTATTTCGATTGAAGATGGTTTGCACGAAGACGATTGGGACAGTTGGGTAGCGCTGACGCAGAAAATGGGCAGCAAAGTTCAATTGGTGGGTGACGATTTGTTTGTTACTAATCGCACGCGGCTGCAAAAAGGAATTGATTTGAAAGCTAGCAATTCGATTTTGATTAAGCTGAATCAAATTGGTTCTTTGACAGAGACTTTGGATACGATCGACCTGGGCAAACGGAACAGCTATCGATCGATCATCAGCCACCGTTCCGGTGAAACTGAAGATACCACAATTGCCGATTTGGCGGTAGCGACTCGCGCCGGCCAAATCAAGACTGGTTCTCTGTGTCGCAGCGAACGGGTGGCTAAATACAACCGTTTGTTACGGATTGAGGATGAATTGGGCGATCGGGCAATTTATGCTGGCTCGATCGGTTACGGGCCCAAGTAACACTTGGTAATCGGTAATTGGGAATGGGTAATTGGGAATAGGTAATTGGTTAGTTTTTAATTTTCATCACCAATGCCCAATGCCCAATGCCCAATGCCCAATGCCCAATTACCAATTAAGGATAGAAAGCCAATTGTGGCAAACCCAAAGTTTCTTCCCAACCCATCATCAAGTTCATGCACTGGATGCCTTGACCGGCTTGTCCCTTAATTAAATTGTCGATCGCCGATAGCACAATCACCCTGTCAGTACGCGGATCGACTTCCACACCGATGTAACACAGATTCGTGCCGCAAGCCCATTTTGTTTGCGGATAAACTCCAGCCGGTAACACTTTCACCCAAGGACAATTGCGGTAAAAAGCGCTGAAAATCGTGATTAAATCTTCCCGCACCAAACCCGGATCGCGCAAAGTTGCGTAAACAGTCGCCAGAATTCCCCGCACCATCGGAATTAGGTGGGGAGTAAACTGAACTTTAATATCGTGTCCCGCTAAATCGCTGCAAATTTGCTCGATTTCTGGCGTGTGGCGGTGGCGGCCAACGCCGTAAGCGCCCAGAGAACCCTCTGCTTCAGCCAACAAGAGATTAACTTCAGCTTTGCGGCCCCCTCCCGAAGCACCGGATTTGGCGTCGATAATTGCTGTTTCTGGCACGATGAGGCCTTGTTTGAGCAAAGGTGCCAGGGCTAATAAACTAGCAGTGACGTAGCAGCCGGCACAGCCTACTAACTGAGCGTTTTTAATGCGATCGCGGTACAATTCTGGCAAACCGTAAACAGCCGTTGCAGCCAGTTCAGAGTCTGATCGCTCGCCGCCGTACCAAGCTTTGTAAGTTTCCAGATTTTCAAATCTGTAGTCAGCCGACAAATCCAAGACTTTGCAGCCTTTTTCTATCAGCGTCGGTGCCATTTTGCAAGCTAAACCGTTCGGCAGCGACAGAAACACAACTTCACATTTTGCCGCTATTTTGTCTAGGTCGATCGCCTCGACTGTCAAATCAATGCAGTTAGTCAGATGCGGATAAAGGCTGGAAAAAGGTTTTCCCGCACTGCTATCCCCGCCCAAATAAACTACTTCAGCCGCTGGGTGATCTGCCAGCAGTCGCACAAGTTGCACGCCGCCGTACCCTGAAGCGCCGATAATTCCTACAGGCACACGTCCAACATCTCCCATTTTCCTTTATCCCCTCAGCCGTTGAAGCCAAAAACGCTTGAACTTTTGCTGCATTGTAGTACCAAATGCCAACTTTGGTGGCAAAGAATTGTGTTGTTTTGTTTTGGAAGTGCATTTTTGTTAATTTTCCGGTGTTTGACCGATCGCCAAAACCCTAAAATTAACAAACGGATGTGCGATCGTGCTATAAAAAACTTACTTTAACCCCTCCCCAAAACGGAGATTAACATTTTTCGCTCAAAGCTCGAATCTCGAAGCTCAACATCCATCCGTTAAATCTGTTAAATCTTGTACACGGCTTTGTTGCCGAACGAACAATGGGCATAGTTGTAGAAAACGTCTCAAAACAGTTTGGCAGTTTCCAAGCACTCGATCGAGTCAGCTTAGAAATTGAATCGGGTTCCCTAGTCGCATTGCTGGGCCCGTCTGGTTCCGGCAAGTCTACACTGCTGCGGCTGATTGCCGGTTTAGAAATGCCAGACTCCGGAAAAATCTGGCTGACAGGCGAAGATGCCACCAATACTAGCGTCCAAGACCGCAAAATTGGGTTCGTGTTTCAGCACTACGCGCTATTCAAGCACATGACCGTGCGAAAAAACATCGCTTTCGGCATGGAAATTCAGAAACTACCGCCGGCGAAAGTCAAATCGCGGGTAGAAGAATTGTTGAATTTAGTGCAATTGGGAGGATTGGGCAATAGATACCCGTCGCAACTTTCAGGAGGCCAGCGGCAGCGGGTGGCCCTCGCCAGAGCCCTGGCTGTGGAACCGAAAGTGTTACTGCTAGACGAACCTTTTGGAGCTCTTGATGCCAAAGTTCGCAAAGACTTGCGTGCTTGGTTGCGGCGACTGCACGACGAAGTACACGTTACCACAGTCTTTGTGACCCATGATCAAGAAGAAGCGATGGAAGTTGCCGATCAAATTACAGTAATGAATAAAGGTAAAATCGAACAAGTCGGCACACCCGCAGAAATTTACGACCATCCCGCTAGTGCTTTCGTAATGAGTTTTATCGGGCCAGTCAATGTATTGCCCAGCAGTTCAAGAATGTTTCAAGACAACGGCTTTGACTCAGCCAACCCAGAGATTTTCTTGCGCCCTCACGACGTAGTAATTGAAACTACAGAAAATAGCGCAACAGTGCCTGCAAGAATCAGTCGCTTGATTCATTTGGGATGGGAAATTCAGGTAGAATTAACCTTAGATGACGGTCAAGTAGTAAACGCTAATTTGACTAGAGAAAGATTCGATAGCTTGAACTTGCAGCCCCAGCAAAGAGTGTTCGTAAAGCCGAAAGATGCCAAGTCCTTTCCACTTTTTTATTCCATCTAAGAGCAATTCTGAAAACTCAAGCTAAATTTAGATTGGATACTGCCTTTCCAAGAATGTGGCGCGGTGCGGTGTCTCTACAAAAAAAAATCTAGGGACACGGCACCGCGCCGTGTCCCTAATCTTTTATACTGACAACTGTCCGCTGACTACTGCGCGCTGAGTTAGTCTTTAATTTTGTTGACAGCTTTTTTGACTTGTTGCTCAAAGGATGTAGCTTGTGTATTGGAAGGATTTTTCATTTTTTCAATGTCAGCGTCTCCCTGAACTTCGTTGGGTCCTTTGCTGGCTTTTTCTTGAGTTTCTTCCAAGGACATTGGTTTTTTCAGTACAGCTTCTTGAGATTCTTTTTCAATTCCTAAAAGTTGGTCTTCACCTTTGGTGGGGCTGCTAGTAACTGCAAAAGCCGGGAAAGCATTAGAAACAAACATCAAGGCACAAAAACAAACAGCTATTAAAGTGCGGACTAAACGCTTGGCAGGGAAGTTAAAGCTGATAAAAGACATACAAAATTTCTCCGTTTTTAGAAGTTTTGATCGCTAAGATTGTTAACAGGCTGAAGCTCACTCATATTCTGCACAATCTTTAACTCAAGTTTGAGAACAGCAACCGTTGCTTTTTTTCAAATTGAGCTAATATATAATATTTAGCTGAAAAAGCTGGTATTTGAAATCCTTCTCAGGGAATATTTCTAGATGACTGGCGTCGGTCGCCCCAAGACCTTTATGTAGAAGGCACTTGTGTAGAATCAAAAAAATTCTCTATAAGTGCCTTCGGATGCGCTTCACATAGCGGTATCAATCTCAGTAACTGGTTTTATCGTGGGGTGGGGGCGGGTTTATTTAGCCTGTTTGCAATGTGAGAGGGCGCTTGAGTGAATCCGCAGAGCGGTTTGTTGAAAATATTGCAAGATACAAGATATGAGATGCGCCCGACTATCCACTGACTAATGACTAATAACCAATGGCTGCTGCTGTCGCACGGGAACTTGATATTTTGCTAGATAAGTTTTAATTTCTCCTACACTGAGTTGCCCGTAATGCAGCAGGGAAGCCAGCAGGGCTGCTTCTGCTTTGCCCTCCGTGACGGCTTCGTAGATGTGGTGACAGTTGCCGGCGCCACCGGAAGCAATGACGGGAATTTCGACCATTTCGGCAATGCTTCGAGTTAATTCCAAATCGTAACCGGCTTGAGTGCCGTCCGAGTCCATGCTTGTCACCAGAATTTCGCCGGCGCCGCGCTGTTCGGCTTCCTTTGCCCACGCGATCGCATCTTTTCCGGTATTTTCTCGCCCTCCGCGCACGTACACGTCCCAACCAGGATTATCTGCGTCTTTCCGTTTGCGAGCGTCGATCGCCACTACAATGCACTGATTACCAAATCGATCGCTGGCTTTGTCAATTAAACTCGGATCGCGCACCGCCGCCGAATTAATACTCACCTTGTCTGCGCCCGCCCTCAATAAACTTTTAATGGTGTCTAACGATTGGATACCGCCGCCCACTGTCAAAGGGATAAATACTCGATCGGCCGTTCGGTACACCACATCGATCATAATATTCCGGTCTTCGTGAGTCGCTGTAATGTCCAGAAACACCAACTCGTCAGCACCCGCATCATTGTAAACCTGAGCCATTTCTACCGGATCGCCAGCATCCTGAAGATTGACAAAATTGACACCTTTGACCACGCGACCGGCTTTCACATCCAGACAAGGTAAAATTCTTTTCGACAACATACAATTCTCTTCCAATTTAACTTACTCGGCGGGAAGTCCCCCGCTATAACTGTACTCATCTTAGCGGTGGGATGAAAGCCAGGGTAGTTTTTTCCCGTCCTGTTTGTGTTCTGGACTCCTAGCTGGAGAACGAGTTAAACAGGCAAGAATTAACCAATCTCTCAGCTATCACAAGACGGTAACAATCAATAAAATTAGTTTTAAAAATTTGATAAATTCTCATAAATTTCGCAACGATTGCCACAACCAAGCAGTCAAAAGCGATATCTATGGCATTTAGCAGCTTACTCTAGCATAGAGGATTTTTACTCTTAGTGGTTCCCTACGCTCCTCACCAACAGTTAATCTCAGAACAAAAGACCTTAATCAGTCTGATTCGGGGCCTGCTAGAAAATTATTAAAATTATTCCAAACGTTTCTGCTGGAATGGACTTTGACACGCCACAGCTTATTGCTGTTTAGCCAAATTTCTTAAAAATCGCTGAGGGTCATAAGAATGGGGGGAGGTAAAATAGGCACTTTTCTAACAATTGTTTTTTACACAGCAATTATGATCGCTGGTTCATTGGTGACAAGTTAAGACAATACTCCGGACAGTTTTTCAAGAGGGAGGCGATGGCTTCGGCAAGCAACGCTTACGCAATAAATCACAGAAGCG